>JASHVU010000063.1 GCA_030044455.1 Acidobacteriaceae bacterium
CTCTTCGACGCGGCCTTCCAGCGCATCCATGCGCTTAACGAGTTGGTCGATTGTATCGGGAACATCGTTCATCGCCCACCCCGGCTGTCGCCCGTCGCGTAGAGATCAGTCTCCCGACGCGGTCTGATGCTTCGACTGCGGCGGCCACGGCGGCAATAACTTCACCAGCGCCCACAGGAACACGAGCGGCAGAATGATGAATCCGATGGCCACCAGCAAGCCTTCCTTCGTCACCAGGTCAACTTTGTAGGTGGTGTACCCGAGAAAGCTCTTTGAAAATAACTGGCCGCCGATCACCACGTTCCAGCGCATGGCAAACACGCTGATCAAAATCAGGCTGCCGCTCAAAACATAAATGCGCTTGCGCGCGATCTCGGCAAGCTTCACCACCTGGGTCAGGAACAGCAGAACCAGCGGAACCAGCGTGCCCACGACGATCTGCAGTACGATCTGCGAAAAGTAGAGCTTGGTGTGCACCATGAAATTCAGGCTGCGGAACGATTCATCGGCCTCGTAGATGCGATGTACAAGATCGAGCATCTCAAGGCTGAAATCGATGATGAAGATATAGAACATGTACATGGCAATCGTATCTACACAGCGAATGTCGATCGCCTGTTTGCGCAGCTTGGTCAATGCCATGTAAAGCAGCATCACCCCGGCAATCCCCGATACCATGGCAGAAAAGATAAAGACCACCGGCATCAGCGGCGAAGACCACCAGGGGTTGGCTTTGATCGATCCAAAAATGAATCCCACATAGCCGTGCAGCAGGAAAGCCGAAGGAATTCCGACCAGGGTAACAATCCATCCCACCTTTTCATCGATGTGAAGCGAGCGCTCGCTGATGTTGTTCGACCCCAGCGTCATGACCTTGTAAACCAGGCGCAGCAGGCCCTTCGACTGTTGCGATCGCAACACGATCTCGCGCCGGTAATCGAGCCAGATCTCAAACACCAGCACCGCCATCAGGTACCACAGGTACACATAGCCGAACATTGCCATGGCCGAAGTCGCGTGGGGCGTAAAATACATCTCCGGCGAGCGCTCGGGATGGCCGAGATGGAACTGCAGCGGAAGAGGCGCAACCAGCAGGAATGAAAGCGCCGTCAGCAGCGCCAGCCTGTATGTTGGGGCGACCGCCTGAACACGAAAGACGCGCACCAGCGACGCCAGGATGAACGCGCCTGCAACCAGCCCCGTGATGTAGGGGTAAAGAACGATCAGAACGCTCCAGTAGAGCGTAACTTCGTTCGGATACATATAGCCTTCAACACCGCTCATAAATACAGCTCCTAGCCGCTAGCCTCTAGCTCCTAGCCTTTCAGTGATTGGATAAAGGCTCCAAGCATCTTCGAGGTTTCGATACAAAGCGCTTCGGCGCTCTGTAACATCGCCACGTCCCCAATCTTCAGCCGCTTAGCAACCAGAAGCTGCGTTTGAACTTCATACGTCGAACCCTGCGCAATGTTCAGAAACTGTCTAAACTCGCCGTCCGTTCCTCTGCCTCGACCTTCAGCAATATTGCTGGCGACAGATACGCTGGCACGCCGTAATTGCGGGGTCAGTCCGTATTGCTCGTCCTTCGGGAATGTCCGGGTTAGGCCATAGATGCAAACCGTCATTTCCATAGCCCTTTGCCACACGTTGAGATCCTGAAACGCCTGCGCCAAGTTAAATCTCCGTCCCTGCCCGCCTCTGGTTTAAAGCATTTAGCTAGCAGCTAGAAGCTAGTAGCTAAAAGCTGCCTTTACCGCACTGACCCATCCAGCCCGTTGTAAAAAGCCTTGGCCCCGGTGGCCATCTGCGGCTTCAATACCTGCACCGAGTGAGTCTTCAAAAACTCGTGAATCGGGTCCTTAGGATCCTTCAAATCCGCAAGCTGCCTCGCACCCGTCGGGCAAGCCTCGCAGCAAGCGGTCGTGAGCCCTTTGGTGATCCGGTGGTAGCACAACGTGCACTTATCCGCGACTTTCTTGGTGGGATGAATGTAACGGCACCCGTAGGGGCATGCCTGCACACAATAGGCGCAGCCCAGGCAATACTGCTGGTCAATCAGCACCACCCCGTCGGGAGTCACAAACGTCGCGCCCACCGGGCAAACCTGCGTGCAGGGAGAGTCCGAACAGTGGTTGCACATCTTGGGCACAAAGAAGAACTTGCCTTCTTCACCCGCCTTCACCGCAGGGAATCCTTCTTTACCGCCATCGGGCGAAATCACTTCGGGATTCTCGAGATGGTAGTCGGAAACGTGGTATCGCTCCACCCAGGTGCGGAAGAATCCATCCGGCACATCGTTCTCGGTCTGGCAGGCGCGCACGCAGTTCCCGCAGCCGATGCACTTGGGAATGTCAATCAGCATGCCCCACCAGTGTTCGCTCAACTTGTAATTAGGCGCGTCTTCGGGAGTTCCGGCCAATACGTGCTTCCAGGCCACCGCCGCCGCCGGCAAAAGAACCAGGATATGACGCCGGCTGATCTTCATTTCGCACCTCCCGTCGCGGCCGTTGCGCTCGCGGCGTCCGTAGTTTTCGCGTCTGATCCAATCACCGGACTGTGCGGGTTGTGGCAGGTCGCACACGGTAAGCCATTCGAGTGATCTGCGATATCAACCTGCGGAAAGCCTTTGGGCTTGGCCGCGCTTGCCGTGTGGCACCGCGCGCAAAGCACCGCTGAGTCGGGCTTGACCGGCGTCATCGATGTGGGATCGTTCGCGTGCTGGGCCAGCGCTCCGTGGCAGGCTTCGCAGTTCACGTGCGCATGAGCGCCCTTGGTCTTGGTGTCGGCGATATCGGTGTGGCACTGCTCACATGCCTGGTGCCCGGCAAACTTGACTGGGTGGTTTGCAATATCGGTGATCGCCGCCCCGCGATAGTGCCCATATTCGCCAAAGCTCTTGGGAACCACGTATCCGCGAATCAACCAAAACACCAGGAACGCGATAACAAATAGCCCCAAAAACCTGAATAGGTGACCTGCATCCTTCAGACCGCTCATCCAGCGACGCCCCTTAACTCGCCTGCCAAAGTTGTCCTGTGATCCCTGCTGTGATCTGGGACACTTTCGATGCCTCCAAAACTAGGCTCCAGAGGCAGGGCTGTATGTGAGGCTGCTCACAAACTCATGTGACGAGAGTTACATCGAGGGCCGCAAATACCCCGAGGCGATACCATGTTTCTTTGGAGCAGATGATGCCAAGAGTTCTCGACGGCGCCGCCATTGCAACCGCCATCAAACAGGAAGTTGCCGACGAAGTGAAGAAGCTGGCCGCACAGGGAATTCGGCCTGGCCTTGCTGCCGTCCTGGTCGGCCACGTGCCCGCGTCGGAGATATACGTGCGCAGCAAGGTGCAGACCTGCGCCGAGCTCGGCCTCTTCAGCGACCTCATCACACCCCCTGACACGGTCACCACCGAAGAGATGTTCGACCTCGTCAACAGCCTCAACGCACGCGACGACATCGACGGCATCCTCATCCAGCTTCCGCTCCCCGCCCAGGTCGACGCCAAGTCCCTGCTTGACGCCATGCTCCCGGAAAAAGATGTCGACGGCTTTCATCCCGTGAATGCCGGGCGTTTGCAGGCCGGCCGACCTGCGCTCGCGCCATGCACACCTGCCGGCGTCATTCAGATTCTCAAGCGCAGCCAGATTCCCATCGCCGGCAAACATGCGGTCGTTGTTGGCCGCAGCGACATCGTCGGCAAGCCAGTTGCCATGCTTCTGCTGCATGAGAATGCAACGGTTACGATTTGCCATTCCAAAACACA
>JASHVU010000652.1 GCA_030044455.1 Acidobacteriaceae bacterium
AAGGCATTAAGTTTGTCACCACCAACACCGGCGGCGTTTATATCCCGAGCCCTTCGTTCCAGGCAACCACTCTGGCCAACATTCAGTCGTCTCCTAACGCCGAAGTGGCGAGCGAGTATAACTTTTACAAGAACAATATCTTCGGTACCTATAACGCAGCGCCGGGCGCAGGCCGTGCCGTTGCCACCTCTGACCCCGACGTGGATACCTTCGAGTCAGCCAGCAAGCTGGATCTGACGGAATGGTTTATGGCCGTCCGCATGGACCAGAACCTGGGCGCCAACGACCACGCGTTCTTCCATGCCAAGATCGACCGCGGTCTGCAGCCTACCTATGCCGATCCTTTGACCACCGCATTCAATGCCGACAGCTTCCAGCCTGACTACGAAGCGCAGCTCGGTTACACCCATACCTTCAATCCCAACATGGTCAACCAGTTCCTGTTGAGCGGCTCGTATTACGGCGCCGTGTTCGTGATGACCAACCCCTCGGCGATGGCAGCCATCGCGCCTGAGACGCTGGACTTCATCGACGGAAGCTTTACCGGGTTCAACAACGACGGCTATGCTTTCCCGCAGGGCCGCAACGTGACCCAGTATCAGATCCAGGATGACCTGAGCATCACCAAGGGCAAGACCACGCTAAAGTTCGGGGGATTTTTCAAGCGTGACGATGTCTCCGACTTCGATATTCAGCAGTTCACGACCCCGCTGATGCTTGCGGAAAAGGGCTACTACGGGACTTTCCAGAACGGCGGCGTTCTGGAAGAGTACTTTGACCGGTTCCTTCTGAATCCGGCTGCCGGCGACCAGCCGGTTGGCATCTCGATTCTAGGCACCTACGCCGAAGCAGACTGGAAACCTGTTGCGACCTTCCAACTGAACCTCGGAGTTCGCTTTGAGAAGGATTTTAATCCGATCTCTGAACAAGGCAATTTTGTCCGCCTCAACCAGGACTTCTTCGACCTGACCGGCAGCACCGACACAGTGACCACCAATTACAGCAATATGATCACCACCGGTCACCAGGCAGCCTTTGTCAACTACACGCCGTTCTTTATTGAGCCGCGCGTCGGCTTCACATGGTCGCCTAAGGAAGGCTCCAACACCGTGGTCCGCGGCGGCTTCGGCATGTTCACCGATGTCTTCCCCGGCGTGATTGCCGACAATCTCTTTGGCAACTACCCGTTCACGATTAACACCAGTACCTTCGCCGATGCCAACTTCCAGGGCGTCAATTCCAGCGGTCCGAACGCGTACATTACGACCGATCTGACACAGCCCGGTCTCCCCGACAGCGCGACGACGATGGCTGCCAACACCGCTGCGAACTACAAGAATGGCTTTAACAACAACTATGCGACGCTGGGCGGAGAGAGCGCTTGCCCGGCCTGCGTGGGATACAACGCCGGCATGGCGCCTCCGAATTTCACCAACGCAGCCCAGAACATCCACTATCCGACCTACGAAGAGTGGAGCCTCCAGGTTGAGCACCAGTTCACCAAGTCGCTCAGCCTGAACGTGGGTTACGTCGGCAATCATGGCACCCATGAGCCGGTTCAGAACGTCGCGTCGAATGCCTACGACACACACGGCTTCGTTGGTCTGCCCACTGCCCCCCCCGCCGGCGGGTTCGGTTACATGAACCAGATCTACACCGAGGGCATGTCGAACTACAACGGCCTCATCGTGAGCGTCGTGCACCGTTCTCATGTGCTCACCCTGCAGGGCAACTACACCTGGTCGCACACCCTCGACGATGTCTCCAACGGCGGCATCGACCCATTCAGCTTCGCCACCGGCAACATCAGCCAGCAGATCGATCCTTACAACCTGAAATACAACTACGGCAACGCCGATTACGACAGCCGCGACGTGCTGAATGGGAATTACCTCATCGACATTCCTCACTGGCGCGGACCGCGTCTGGCCGTCGACGGCTGGACACTTTCCGGCACCTTCTTCTACAACAGCGGCTATCCTTTCACAATGGTTGACAGCGCTTCACCACCGTATGCCGCCGGCGAGTACTACCCTGACAACGATCTTCCCGCCACCATTGCTGCGGGCTCGGTTTCGACTCGTTGCGGCATTACCAAGTCCAGTCCCGGCTCCATCTGCAGCGCCTTCTCAGCCGCAGATGCTGCAGGCGACCTCACTCCGGCGATGAGCTTTGGCACCCAGGAGCGCAACCAGTTCCTCGGGCCTCACTACTTCGATACGGACTTTGGTGTCACCAAGTCGTTCCCGCTGGGCTTTGAAAACGCGAACTTCAAGATTGGCGCCCAGCTGTTCAACATCCTCAATCACCCCAACTTCGGTCAGCCCAACGGTGACGTTAACTCGACGGGCTTCGGAACCATCACCAGCATGGCGAATCCGCCCACCAGCATCTTCGGTTCGTTCCTGGGCGGCGATGCTTCGCCTCGTCTGGTTCAGTTCAAGGGCGTCATCACCTTCTGATCGCCTTTCGAACCTCAGCACCCGGCGGGGGAGAGACTCAGGTCTCTCCCCCGCTTTTGTTTGAACGAGCATCAAACTTTGCAGTTTGACTCGTGCCCGGCAATATTGCCAAACTCATCTCGTCGGGTCCTGCTGCTTGATCCGGACCACCCCTGGGAGGAACACGATGAATCACTGTCATCTGGTTGCGCCGGCACTCATGGTTGCCGCTGCATTCGCTTTGCAGCCTGCCCTGCCCTACGCTCATGCGCAGGACAAGAGACCCGGCGTCTCGGCCGAGCTTACCAGCAAGATCGACACCAAATCGGCAAAGGTGGGCGACACCGTGACCGCGCAGACAACCGAAAAAACCAAGCTCAAGGACGGCACTGAAGTCCCGCGTGGCGCAAAACTGATTGGCGTCATTACTGACGTGACCACGGTCAAGGACGGCAACGGCATGTCAATGCTCGGCCTCAAGTTTCAGCAAGTCGTCATCAAGCGCGATCCGCCCATCGCCATTCATGGCGGGCTGGTGGCCGTGGCGCCCCCTGCTGATGCCAGCGGAGACCTGCCCACAAGCTCGACGACTGTTCGCGCCCAGGGTCTGCAGACACAAGGCAACTACGGCCACAACGACGATGCGGAGAGCGGCATCCCTGCGGGAAGCACCGTCGATGGCGTTGCCATCAGCACCACCATCGGCAGCGATGGCACCACGGAACTCCAAGGCAACCACACCGAAATCAAGCTCGATCGTGGCTCGCGACTGCGGGTTGCATTGCTCTGAGATTCGCCCTGGTCCAGATCTCCAGGATAGGAAGGATGGGCGTTAGCTCGTTCCTTTGGCCTTCCGCATCGCGGCCTTGGACACTGCTTTTTTCGCAGGCTTTTTCGCGGCAGCCTTCTTCGTTACCGGCTTGCTTACAGCCTTCTTCGCGGCAATTTTGTTTTGAGCCGGTCCGCTGCTTTTCTGAGCGCCTTGAGCTGGGGCCTTGCCGCGCGCGGCACGCGTCTTTTCTTTGAGTGCAGCCTTCAGCTCCTCATCGAACTCCGCCGGAGTGACGGGCCGCGCCGACTTGCGCAGCCTTTCAATATCGTAGAACTCGCGCCGTTCCTTCAGAAACACGTGGATCACAAAGTCGACATAGTCGAGCAGGATCCACTCGCCCCGCCGTCTTCCCTCAACCGAGTTCGCGTACGCGCCAAAGTCGCGTTTCAGGCGCAGCTCAATCTCGTCGGCAATGGCGATTGCCTGCCGGTCATTCATCGCCGATGTGACGAGGAAAAAGTCTGCCAACCCCGAGTCAACGGGATCGAGTTCGAGGATTCGAGTGTCCTGGCCCTTCTTGTCTTCGCAGACCGCAGCGGCAGCCTGAACCAAAATGCGCGTCTGTTCGTGCGCCGGTGAACTTATCATGCGTTCCGATCAATCTCCACGCTCAATCGTATCGCGCCGGTTCGCAAACCGTAAACACTTTGCGTCTCAACCACGATTATCGATATAACCCGTGCGCCTTTACGAACTCGGCAACCGGCTCGGGAACCAGTCGGGCGCTGCCGGAAGCGCCGGCCGCAGCCTGTACCTGAGCCCGCATTCGCGCACGTACCTCCGTCGCACTGATATCGCAATCCAGTCCAGGCAGCAGATAAAACTCGGTCCGCTCGCCGGCCATGTTCCGTATCTCAAAGGCGCGCACTTCCACATTGCCCACCGCCCGGTCGCGCTCCGGAGCTGCCTCAATCGCGAGTCCCGCAGGCAGAGCCGCTTTTACGCCCTCAAACCGCTGGCCGGGGCGGGAAGCAACAATCAAAGGCGCCGCAAACGGAATCTCGTTTGCCCGATGCCACTTCCTCAGGCTCAGGAATGAATCGGCGCCCATCAGGAAGTACAGCCTGCACGCCGGGCCCAGTTCCACCCGCAATCGCTCCAGCGTCTCAAGCGAATAGTTGGGCTCGCCGGTTGCATTCGGTGCATCCGCCAGCGAAACCTCAAACCCGGGCTCACCCGCGATTGCCAGGCGCGTCATCGCCAGGCGCTCTTCAAAGCTGGCTGTGGCCCCGCGGCTTTTGAGCGGCTGGGCTCCTACCGGCGCAAACAACACCGTGTCGAGTACCAGTGCCACGCGCGCCGCGTGCGCGACCGCCAGATGTCCCAGGTGCGGAGGGTCGAAGCTTCCTCCGAAGAACGCCACCCTTCGCTCCGTGCCGCCCGTCTGAGTCATGCTGACATCCTAGCAGCGGTAACGGGCCGCAGACCCGGCTCGTGTCAAACCGGACCGTCTGGCTCCGATAAAATCGGACTCATGCGCTATGTCCTCCTCGCACTCGCGCTGGCGGGGGCCGTCGTTTCTACCCTGGCCCTCAAGATTCACTACGACACCGGCACTGAGCCCTGTTCGATCAACGAGCATTGGGACTGCGGCATCGTGAACCACAGCCGCTTCTCTCTCATCGATCGTGTCCCGGTCGCCGCGGTCGGAATCGTCGGCTATTTGGTTCTGGGCGGCCTGGCCTTCGCCCGCTGGCGCTTCGTCAACCTGCTCACCGCACTCGCCGGTTTCCTCTTCGCCTTCCGGCTCTCCATGATCGAGCAATACGCGCTGGAAGTCTGGTGTCTCTACTGCGCCATCTCGCAGACCATCATTGCCGTCATCCTGTTGCTTAGCATCGCGTGGGTCGCGGCCGACTACTTTGCGCTCAAGCGCGCGGCGTCGAGGGCCTGAGCGAGGAAATCTGCAGCGATCCTTGTCACAACGCCGGCATCATCGCCGCTGATAAACTTGGATGAGCATGATGCTTTCTGGCTGGTACGCGCGCTGGATGTACAAGTGGGAGACGCGGCTCACCACGCGCGATGAAAATCGCGTGGTGCGCCCGCTCGAATGGGGCTTCGACTGGATTGCGCCTTTTCTCGAGTCGCACGGCTTCACATCGGCCCTTCCATCACCCGAAGTCGAGCGCGACCCGGTTGCGGCCGAAGCCGCCATGGTTCGCATCAACCAGCTCCTCATTCGCCACAGCGATAAGTTCTTCGGTTACGAGCGGCCCACCGACTTCCGCCTTGAAGAGCGCTTTCCCGAGCTTTTCCCGACCAACGTGCGGCCGGAAACTTTGGCGCAGGAATCCGAATTGCGCGAGCGCGCCGAAAAGGGCAAAATCCCCAAAGCGCAGTTTCTCCGCTTCACCTCGCCCGA
>JASHVU010000653.1 GCA_030044455.1 Acidobacteriaceae bacterium
TGGCAGATCTATCACTACGATCTCGAGCCCATGTCATCGTTCTTCGGCGTCATGCATGCGGCCGAGCTCGTGCACATCCAATTCAACCAGGCCACCGGCGAGCTTGAGGTCATCAATAATTTGCCGGAGCCGTTGGCCGGTGCGGTTGCGCATCTCTCCATCTTCAATCCCGACGGCGTTTTGGCGGCGCAAAAAGACTTGCCGGTCAACGCGCCGGCATCCTCGGTGGCCGACCTCGGTCCGGTTCAATTCCCTGCAACGGTCACAAACCTCAATTTCCTGAAGCTCGAACTGCACGACGACCAGGGAAAACTCGTTTCGAATAACTTTTACTGGCACAAGCTGGCCAATCCTGACGATCTCACCGGCCTGAACAATTTGCCCGCAGTAACTCTCAATGCCCAGGCCCTGAGCGCCGACTCCAGCGGAACGCGCACTATCACCGTCACGCTCACCAACCCGTCGAAGGACATTGCATTGATGGCGCATCTGCAGCTCAGGCGCAAATCGGGCGATCGTGTTCTACCCGTCTACTACAGCGACAATTACGTGTCGCTCACGCCCGGCGAGTCGAAGACGATTACCATCCAAGCCGACACCAGCCAGTTCAACGGCGAAGACGGTGTGGTTGTCGTCGATGGATGGAACGTTTCGGTGGCTCCGGCGAGCTTTACGGGAGTTTCAATCGCACCCAATCTTGAAGCCATGCCCGAAAACTCGCCGGATACCGGATTCGCTGTAGCCACAACGGGACTGAGGAACTGACGGACTGAGGACCGTTGGAATGCCGGGTGCCCCCGGTCCGTCGCACTTGAGGGCCGGGGAGGGAATTCTACCAACCTAGTACATACGCAAACATCAGCGGCGCCACAATGCTGGCGTCGCTTTCGACGATGAACTTCGGAGTCTTCTCACCCAGCTTGCCCCAGGTAATCTTCTCGTTCGGCACCGCCCCACTGTACGACCCGTAACTCGTCGTCGAGTCACTGATCTGGCAGAAGTAGGCCCACAGCGGCACATGCTCCCGCTGCAAGTCCTGGTGCAGCATCGGGACTACGCAGATCGGGAAATCTCCGGCGATGCCGCCGCCAATCTGGAAGAATCCGAGGGGCGTATTCTTCGTCGTCTCGGTGTACCACTCGGCCAGCTCCATCATGTACTCAATGCCGGTGCGCACAGTGTGCACCTTCTTCACGTCGCCCGAGATGCAGTGGCCGGCATACATGTTGCCCAGCGTCGCGTCTTCCCAACCCGGCACAAACATGGGCAGGTTCTTCTCGGCGGCGGCCAGCAGCCAGCTGTCTTTGGAATCGATCTGGTAGCTCTTCTCGAGCACCCCCGACAGCAGAATCTTGTACATGAATTGATGCGGGAACCACCGCTCGCCCGCCTGCTCGGCCTTCACCCACTCGGCCAGAACTTCGTTTTCGATCCGCCGCATGGCTTCCATCTCGGGAATGCACGTATCTGTCACGCGGTTCATGTGCCGCGCCAGCAGCGCCGCTTCATCAGCCGGCGTCAGGTCGCGGTAACCCGGCACGCGCTCGTAATAGTTGTGCGCCACCAGGTTGAACACGTCTTCTTCCAGGTTCGCGCCCGTGCAGCAAATGCCGTGAATCTTGTCCTGGCGAATCATCTCGGCCAGGCTCAGCCCCAGCTCCGCCGTGCTCATTGCGCCGGCGATCGTGACAAACATCTTGCCGCCTTCGGCCAGAAGCTTCTTGTACGCCTCGGCCGCGTCAACCAGCGCCGCAGCGTTGAAATGCCTGTAGTGATGCTTGATGAATGACGTGATTGCAGACATGACTTTATCCTCACTCTCCAGAGTGTGATTCTCCAATGAATTTTCATGGAAAATCTCCCGCGGATTGTCCTTCCTCACGCGAGAGGCAGCGGGCGCACACGTGAATGGCGCCGGTCGGAACCGCCCTTCGCGATTATAGCAACCGCGGGAATGACAGGGAACGTGGGGAAAAAGGTCCAGCTTCCTGACCCGGGTTCAGACAAAATCATCGTTAAGCCCCGCCGAACATCTCCGGCACGCCGACTCACCGATACAGATCCGAGGTCGATAAACGACCCAGCGATTTTGCATTAAGGCAAGCAGAACCGCCTTTGAACCAATTCCAGCCGGGGTCTGCACCACAGGTCTAATACCTCGGCTGGCGGTCGACTTCCACCAGCGGATAGAATCTCAACATACTGGCGCGGAGGTATGTCGTCGGTGCGCGATCTTCAACATGCATTTCGTATGTCATGGCGAGCTCCTTCTGTTACGGGAATTGCCCTCGTGTCGATCGCTTTAAGC
Source organism: Acidobacteriaceae bacterium (assembly GCA_030044455.1). GTDB lineage: Bacteria > Acidobacteriota > Terriglobia > Terriglobales > Acidobacteriaceae > Telmatobacter. Next base: position 2,309 of record JASHVU010000653.1, read on the forward strand.
GTAGGAGCAACTGCGGTGGTCTTTACGGCTGTCAAAGCCGTGCTCCTTACGCCATTGCCTTACGCCCATCCCTCTCAACTTGTACAGATCAGAACTGAGTTCCCAAAGTTCGAGCCTTCGCATTCCGACTGGGCTCTCTGGAGCGACACACAGGAGATCGCTCGACGAACCCGCACTCTTGCTTCCGTGGCTGTTTACCGCAATGAAATACTCGACCTCGCAAGCAACGGTCCCACACCTCCCGAAGCCCTGTACGGCTTGCGCGTAACAGCGAATCTCTTTCCCACGCTCGGCGTCGCGCCTATGCTCGGCCGCAACATTCTGCCTGATGAAGATCAGCCCGGACATGCCAACGAGATGATCCTCAGCTATGGGCTGTGGGTTCGACGATTCAATGCCGACCCGTCAATTGTTGGACACAGCGTGACGATTGATGGCCAAGGCTGCCTCATTATCGGCGTCATGCCGCGTGAGTTTGATTTTCCCTTTCGCCGCGCGGCCGTTCACACACCGTCTCCCTACGTTGATTTTTGGGCGCCGTTTCGCAGCGGCAAGCCTCAAGCTTCGTATGCTGCGGTCGGCGTAGTGGGTAGATTGAGGCCAGGCGTCACGTTGAGCAACGCTCAACAAGACCTCGCAACCATTAGTAGCGACCTCAGCCGTGAATTCCCCTCAACGAATCAGGACCATATCCTTCGCATTGGACTACTGCGCGACCGGATGCTTGGAAATGCAAAGGATGCGCTGTGGGTCCTGATGGCGGCGGCCGTCATGTTTCTCCTCATTGGTTGTGCGAACGTTGCGAACCTCTTGCTGGCGCGTGGGCTGGTCAGGCAGCGAGAGATCACGATTCGCATGGCGCTCGGTGCCGGCAGGTCTCGTATTGTTCGTCAGTTGCTGACGGAGAGTTGTGTGCTCGCTTCGCTCGGTGGAATCGGCGGCTACGTTCTTACGATTTTTGCCTGGAAAGCTTTGCCGGTCATCGCGCCGGTAAGCGTTCCGCGCCTGGGCGGAGCCCACGCCGACTGGCCGATTCTTGTTTTCTCGCTCGCTGTTGCTCTCGCCAACGGGCTATTATTCGGCACCATTCCCGCCGTCAGGGCAGGTTGGACGCGAGCCAATGCGAATCAGGACCTTCGCTCGCACAGCGGAATTGCCGGCAGGAGCGATCGAACCCGCGGCGCTCTGGTCGCCATAGAGGTGGCTTTGGCGTTGGTTCTGGTTGTGGTTGGAGGGCAACTCGTGGCAAGTTTTGCCGCTTTGCTCCGCACCGATCCCGGCTTCGATGCGAAGCGCGTAACCGCGTTCATCATAGTTCCCGATCGGGCCAGATACAAGACTCTTGAAGAATGGGGTTCGTTCTATCACCGCGCCTTGGATTCGCTTCGCGCGCTTCCTGGTATCGAGAGCGCAGGAACAGATGATGCTCTGCCATTCAGCGGAGAGAATACCGGCGGACTGGTCGGCAACAGCGCGGGCGGAGCACCGCAGGGCGGCCAGATCGGTGCGGAAATCGATGACGTTAGTGCGGGCTACTTGCAGACGATGGGAATTCGATTGCTGCAAGGGCGCTGGTTGAGGAACGAAGACATGAATGACACCAGCGACTCTGCCATTGTGAGTGACCTGGTTGCAAAGCGTCTCTGGCCAGGCGAGAGCGCGATCGGCAAACCTGTGTGCGTCTTTTGCTCGCCTGAAAATCCGAATAACTGGAAGCGGGTTGTCGGAGTGGTATCGAGCAGCCGGCATGCGTCGATGGATGGGCCGCAGCAACAGGCAAGTGTCTATCTTGCCGCGGGCGCTTTGCACAAAGCTGTGTTTCTGGTGGTGAGAAGCCGCCGGCCTGAAATCGATATCCGAAAAGCCGTCGGGCAGGTCATTGCCGGCATCGATCCAAATCAGCCGATCTTCCTGAGCGCCACGATGCAAACCCTCATTGATGACTCCCTTGCGGACCGGCGGTTCATCATGCTCCTGCTGGCCATGACCGGCTGCCTTGCCCTGGCCATGGCGGCTGCCGGGGTTTATGGGGTAGCAACGTACGTTACCTCGCGCCGCACGCAGGAAATCGGGATTCGTATTGCGCTGGGAGCGACGCGTGGCAACGTCGAAGCATTAATCTTTCGCCAGGGCTTTGTCACGACGATCATTGGAGTCACATCCGGGCTCGCAATCGCGGTAGCTTTAATGCGCATTCTGCGCGAGATGCTCCCAGGAATTGAGTCTGGAAACTCTGGCGAACTTTGGATTGAAATAAGCTTGGTTACGCTGACTGCCGCTCTCGGCTGTTGGTTTCCGGCTCGACGCGCAAGCAAAATTGACCCGATGCTGGCCCTCCGGCAGGAATGAATCGTGGACGCAATGGACCAGCAGCGTTTCCCCACTCCATGGGCAAAAGGGTCCTGCGACGCCTTGCCCAATCTTATCCCCCATTTGCACCACCTCTGAAGACGAAGAATTTGCTCCTCAACTTTGCGTCGATAACGAACTTGGCCAGCGGAGCGAGTGCTCCGCTTGTCTTCCGCGCGACAACTGCGATCACCGCAGGTTAATGGCCGAGCGCGCTCCCAAACCAGCCCCCGACGAAGCTGGAAGAGAGAATGAGTACCAGGTGGTTATCAAGCACACGGGACCGTCGCTGCGGCTCGATGCCTATTGCAATACCGTCTCAATCGGCTAGCCCGGTCTGGCAGCATTCACTTAGTAACTCCTTTTTGGGATTGATTACTGACGTATTTTCGATGATGCTTGAACTACTGAAACCGACAGGAAGGCTCGGTACGTGCGAATTGCATTGAAATCACTGACTTTCGCGGCGCTGTCCGCCGCGCTTCTGCACACGGCAGCGCAAACCCCCTCAGCACAGCCTAGCCCCACTCTGATTCCCGGCCCGCCGCCCGCAAGCGTTGCTGTCCACATCGCTCCTGTTCCCGTCGCACCCTCTTCTGACCTGATTGCCCACCTCGCGCCCGCAGTCGAAATACCGGCCCCCGTAACGCCCGCCATGCGGATGCTGCTCGATTTCAAAGACACCGATGTGAAATTCGCTGTGCCGGAACTGATGGAGATCCTCCGCGATCGTCGTCATGAGGGGTGGGTGCTGGCGGCTTATCCTGACCCCAAGACGTCACACCCGCTGATCGGCGCAGGATTCAGCCTCGACCTGCCGGCCCGCGCCCATCCGCAGACCGATGCTTCCAATCCGAATCAGTTTATTGAACCGTCATCGGATGAGCTGTGGCGTGCCGCCGGACTTGACGATTCGCGCCTGAACGCCATCCTCGATCGCTTCCGCGAGCGGATGGCGCAGTGGAAGAAGAAGGGCTTTCGCCGCCGCATGACCACGCTTGAGCCCGACATCAGCTCGAGCGACGCCGACTTGCTGCTGCGCATCGCCATCATTCAATCCATTGATAACGCCAAGGCCTATTGCCGCAACTTCGACGCCTGACAGGGCCGCAGCAGATGGCATTGAGCCAGCTCGTATACCAGATGGGTTTCAACCTGCAGCATTTCACGCAATTTCTGTCGCAGGTGAATGCCAATGCCACGGCCGAGGCTGATTACTGGCACACTGTGCAAACCACGCTTGAACAGAGTAAGTGGGCGCACTTATATCGAATTCGGGCCACGGCCGTGATTGCGATGCTCGATCCTACCTATGCCGACGACCCTGCCGC
>JASHVU010000654.1 GCA_030044455.1 Acidobacteriaceae bacterium
AGCTGTAGCCCGGAACCGGGTGACCGAGTCGACGCGACCACCAGGGAGCAGCGACTTTGGGAAGAACTGGAAAGGGCACAGTAACTTAGAAAATGCCGTAACTTGCTTCTCTTGTATTAAGACGGAGCCGGCCCAAACCTTATACGCGCTTTCTCACACAGACACTTTAGCCTCTGGGAGATGATTCCTCTTTCGCAATCGAGTTTTTCCGCAGCCCGACCCATCCGCTCTCGCCGCGCCGCCGCATGGTACCCAATTGCTGGCGATCCCAAGGTCCGCGGAAAGTTCCCTCCAAGCCCGCCCTATATCAGCCACCCTCTGCGCGGGGGGTTCCACTCTTGCTAACATGGCAATGACCGTCTGTCGGTCCCGGCCCAACCTTTCCCCATGCACGACGCGAGAGACCATACCGTCGCTGTACGAAGACCGATCGCGATGCTTCTCGTGGCGGCGGCTGGAACTGTGCTCTTTGCCTCAGGTGGAGGCCTGCTCCTCTATTGGAATACGCAGCGGCTCACCGACTCTGCACAATGGGTCCAACATACCGACGAAACCCTCAACGTACTCCAGCGGGCCTCGCTTCTGGCCGAGAGGATTGAATACCGTTCGAAACTCTACGCATTGGCTGGCGACGAGGATCAGCTCAGGCGCGCGCAGACCGCCGCAAATGCACTTACTGTCTCCGCCGAACATTTAGCGGTCCTGGTCGCTGACAACCGCAATCAGGCTGCCAATGTCGCCAACCTCAAGTCCTGCTCCGCAACCCTGTCTGAAGCCGTCGACCGTTTAACTCAGCGTTCTATTCTGCCCCAGGAAGCTCTTGGACTCTGCCAGAAGACGGTTGGGCTCATGACCGATCAGGAGCAGCTCCTCCTCGCCGCGCGCACCCAGCGATCGCAGCAAAACCAGTCCACTTCAGTCATCGCTGAAGTGCTGCTGGCCGCGCTCTCGATTGCGGTTCTCATCACTCTCTTCGCTCTCCTCGTACGCGACATGTTGCAGCGTCAACGTTTCACAACCGAAACACGAACCATGAATGAAAGGCTTGGCGAGACGATTCAGGCTCTAGAAGATCAGGCCTCGCAATCGAATTTGCTCTCCTCTGCGCGCGACGAAATACAGCTCTGCCTCAGTGTCGATCAGGTCTATGCGGCTGCTGCCAGCACTTTTTCCAGGCTGTTACCCGGCACTTCGGGATCCCTGAGCATGTTGGACAACTCGCGCCGGACGGTAGAATTGGTCGCCGGTTGGGGTGAGTCTGCGATCCAGGACAACTTTTCTCCTGAAGCATGCTGCGGCCTCCGCTCGGGCCAGGCGCGTTGGCGCCTGCCTGGCTCATCTGAGGTTCACTGTTCTCACTTCGCCGACCTTCCCCCGGAGCGATACTTGTGCCGTCCAATCATCGCTCATGGCGAGACCCTCGGCGTCTGCTACGTCCAGTGCCAAACCGACCTCGTCGTCGAATCCGTCACCGGCCATAGTGACGGCTTACGCCACCTGGTCCAGATCGTCGGGATGGCGATTGCCACTCTCAATCTTCAATCAAAGCTTGAAAACCAGTCGATCCGCGATCCGCTCACTGGCCTCTTTAACCGGCGTTTTATGGAGTTGTCGATGGAACGCGAGCTGGCCCGGGCCGCTCGCAGGAAGCAGATCACGGCCGTCCTGATGATCGACCTTGATCATTTCAAGCAGTTCAACGATCACCACGGACATCCAGCCGGTGACGCTGCCCTCAAGGCCGTTGCCGAAGTGCTGACCGAGAACATCCGTGCTGAAGACGTCGCCTGCCGGTACGGCGGAGAGGAGTTTGCTGTCATCCTTCCTGAAACCGCGCTGGATGGCGCGCGCGAACGGGCGGAGAGCATCCTCGACGCCATCAGAAAGATCAGGTTCCGCTTCGGCAATGAGACCCGCGAAGGGTTCACAGCGTCCGCCGGCCTGGCATTCTTTCCCGTAGATGGGAATACCTCCGAGCTTCTCTTCCGCCGGGCTGACGCAGCCCTCTATCGCGCCAAGGATCTCGGACGCAACCAGCTGGTCCTCTATGAAGCCCCCGAGGAAATTGTCTGAACCGCTTTTCGAGATCGCCGAAAGTCGAGCGTCAACTCGAGAGCGCACGCTGCAGGAATACTCAGGCAATAAAGAAAAGGGGTCTGTGCGACGCATTATCCACCTGGAATGCCGCGGGAGCTAGCTAAAGAAGAAGGATTCTGAAAGGCGGTCGCTGTGGAGGCAATTATTCTGGCTGGGGGATTCGGCACTCGGCTGCAATCGAGGCTCCATGGCATCCCCAAGCCTATGGTCAAGGTGGCCGGGCGACCTTTTCTTGAAATCCTGATCGATCGGCTCGTCGACTCCAGTTTCGACCGCGTGATTCTTTCCGTCGGCCATCTCGCCAATGTCATCCAGGATCATTTCGGCGGCGCGTGGCGCGGCGTCCCCGTCGATTACGTCGTCGAAAATGAGCCGCTCGGCACAGGCGGTGCGATCCGCAAGTCCATGGAGCGCATCTCTGCGACCTCGGCTTTCGTCTTCAACGGCGACACCTGGCTCGACGTGGACGCTTGCGTGATGAATGACCTTCACCAGCGATCGCAGGCCAGTATCACCTTCGCTCTCAGCCACGTTACCAACACGGCACGCTTTGGTGGCGTGGAGCTGAGCGACGGGAAAGTCGTGAGCTTTATTGAAAAGGGTCGTACAGGCGCTGGCTGGATCAACGGCGGGGTCTACATTCTCTCCCGAGATTTTCCCTGGCCCGACAATCTTCCCGCCAAATTTTCGTTCGAAACCGACGTTCTGTTGCCGCTGCTACCGTCCATTAGCCATGCGGTTTACCTCAGTGAAGGCAAGTTCATCGATATCGGGGTACCCGAGGACCTGGACCGCGCACAGGCAGAGTTCTAGACCGGTGGAGGCGCGTCCACCACAGGCACACCTTCCGGCGGCGCGAATCGGAAGCTTTTTGGGGCAACTGCTGCATCCGGCTGCTGGTCACTGAAAGTGAACTTCGTCGAAGCGCCGTCCGTTTCTTCAACATCGATCCCGGTGATGACACCGGCAGCCGTGACCGTCAATGAGAGCTTCGATACGCGATTTTCCTGCCCTTTGGGCACGCCGCTCAGCACAAACTCGCCATTGCTGCCCGCCGCCAGCGACAATCCGCTCATCTCTTTCTCGAGATTAGTATGCCCAAGCAAAAAGCGAAGCGGCGAGCGAAGATCATCCAGCTCCTTTGCAGGAGACCTTTGCACCTGCGCATCGCCCGGTGCGTAGAACCAGGCATA
>JASHVU010000655.1 GCA_030044455.1 Acidobacteriaceae bacterium
CAATGGGCGGAAAATCTGAAGTCTGGCAGGGCACCCTGGCGTTGATGGTGCTCAAAACCCTTGAGACCATGGGTCCGCAACACGGCTATGGACTGGCCCGGCGCATTGAGCAAACCAGCGGCGGCCTGCTCGAGTTGAACTACGGCACCCTTTATCCCGCGCTGCTCAAGCTGGAACAGGAGGGAACCATCCGTTCCGAATGGGGAGTCTCAGAAAACAACCGGCGCGCCAAGTTCTACGAGCTGACGAAGACCGGCCGGCGCGAGCTGAGCAAGGCTGCGGCCGAATGGGAGCAGACGACAGAAATCCTGGCGCGATTTCTCTCGCCGGTTGAGGAGGCGTGATGGCAAACCCGATCGGTAAACTTCGCGCCCTCTGGCTTCGCCTTCACGGGATGGTTGACGGCACGCATGAGAACGAGGATTTTGCGGCCGAGCTCGATTCGCACCTCTCCATGCATATTGAAGAGGGAATGCGCGCCGGGTTGAGCGCTGAAGAGGCGCGGCGCCAGGCGCTGATGCGGCTCGGAGGCGCCGAACAGACCCGCCAGGCCTACCGCGAGCGCGTTACCTTGCCGCGCCTCGAAAACATACTTCGCGACATAGGCTTTGCGCTCCGCCAGATGCGCCGCAAACCCGGCTTTGCCATTACCGCGGTGCTCACGCTTGCGCTCGGCATCGGCGCCAACGCGGTCATATACATTCTTGTTGACTCCATCCTGCTTCAACCGTTGCCCTTTCCTCATCAGGACCGGCTCGTCCGCATCCCTTACGACGATACTGAGGCCAACGGCGGCGTCTTTCCAATTGGCTGGATCCGTGCCCTTGGAGAGCATTCGAGCTCCTTTGCTTCGATAAGCGGCTACGGCGCCGACGTCGAATCGAACCTGGCCGAAGGTGACACGCCCGAACGCGTCTTCGGCGCAAAGGTCGCGGCCAACGCGATGGATACCCTCGATCTTCATCCAGCCGCAGGCCGCTTTTTTAAGCCGGATGAGGCCATCGCCGGCCACACGCCGGTTGCAGTCATTAGTTACGGGTTCTGGCGCCAGCGCTTCGGCCTGAGCCCCCAGGCCGTCGGACAAAGCATCCGGATCGACGGCGTCTGGCGCCAGATCGTCGGCGTTACGCCTGAAGGCGTTCGTTTTCCGTACGACGACACGCAATTCGTCGTGCCTTACACGTTCAACCCGAATGACGCATACCAACGATGGCAGAATTTTGACCTCGTGGCCTTCGGCCGCCTCAAGCCCGGCGTATCGACCAGGCAGGCTAATGCTGAATTGGCACGCCTGCACAATATGCTGCTTCCGTTCTTCCCGTGGCGAATGCCCGACAGTTGGGCATCCACCATGACGGCCGTCCCCCTGCTCCAGTTCGAAACCGGCTCCATGCGGCCGCGCCTGTTATTGCTTTTCGCTGCAGTAGGGCTGATTCTGCTTATTGCCTGCGCCAACGTGGCCAACCTGATGCTGGCCCGCGCAACCGCGCGCGAACGCGAGATTGCCATTCGCGGCGCGATGGGAGCTTCCGGCGGTCGACTCATCCAGCAAATCCTCATTGAAAGCGTTGTGCTCGGCGTAGCCGCCGGCATTGTAGGACTGGTGGCGGCGTTCGCCAGCCTGCGTATTTTTACCAGCCTGTTGCCCGCCGACACTCCCCGCATCGAAACCATTTCGCTGCATCTTAGCGACATTGTCTTCACCATCGGCGCATCGATTCTCGCCGGCCTTCTCTTCGGCCTCATTCCGGCCATCAAAATGGCGTCGTTCAACCTGCTTGCAACCCTGCGCATGGGCAGCCGTGCGCTCAGCGGCAAGGGAGCGCGATTTGGTCTGTCGATGATGTTGGTTGTGGCGCAGATCGGACTTTCGGTGGTCGTGGTGACTGCCGCGGGCCTCATCCTGCACAGTCTCTACAAGCTCTCTCGTGTCGATCCCGGCTTTCGCACCAACCAGATCGTCACCGCAGAAGTTGCTCTCGATGCCTCCGCCTGCGGCAGCCAGGGCCGATGCAAGGGATTCTTTGACTCCCTGCTCGACCGCGCGCAGGCGATTCCCGGAGTCCAGGGCATGGCCCTTACCGATTCACTGCCCCTGAGCGGGCGCGACGGCAACTACGTCTACGATGCCCAGGACCATAATCGCAATGCCCGCGATGGCGCGCTCAGGGCCACCAGCCGGACCGTCTCGCCCGGGTATTTCAGCGTGCTCGGTCTCCAGCTTTTGCAAGGCCGGTTGCTCGACCAGCAGGATGGTTCGGGGTCGAGCCATGCTGTGGTCATCAACGAGCAAATGGCCACGCACCTCTGGCCCAACCAAAGCGCAATCGGCAAAAGACTCATCGACGTGAGCGATGAGCCTGCACCGACTGTATGGGACATGACTAAGATCTCGATTGTCGTGGGCGTGGTGCGCAATGCGCATGAGGGCAGCATTGCCGGCGGTTTCGGAGATGAGGCTTTTCTGCCTATGACGCCGTCGCGACAGAATCCTGTAATGTACGCTGTCATGCGCACTCACCTTTCCACCGCCGAAGCCGCCGAACAGTTGCGCAGCGCCGTAGCGGGCATCAACACGCTGGTGCCCGTTACCCGCATCCGCCCTCTCAACCAGTTGGTATCAACGTCAATGGCCGCTCCCCGCGCGCTGGCGGTGCTGCTGTTAGGTTTTGGCGCACTGGCCTTTGTTATTGGCGCCGTGGGTGTTTACAGCCTCATCGCCTACATCGTGAGCTGGCAAACGCGCGAGATCGGCTTGCGCCTTGCTCTGGGTGCGCAAAAGTGGCAAATCATGCTGGCCGTTGTGCGGCGGAGCCTCATCCTGGCCGGTTCAGGATGCGCCGTTGGACTCTTGGCCACGGCACTCTTCGGGCGCATATTGCGCAGATTCCTCTTTGAAGTGGGCGCCCTCGATCCAGTTACTTACTGCGCCGTCCCACTTGTGATGCTGCTGGTTGCGCTGCTCGCCGCATGGATTCCCGCCCGGCGCGCGGCCGCCGTCGATCCCATGGAAGCCCTTCGTGCAGATTAGGAGAGGTCATGAAAAAACTGAGAGCGCTATGGTTGCGGCTGTGCGGCCTCAACCACGGTAGACAAGCGGAGGAGGATTTTGCCGCTGAGCTGGAGAGCCACATTGCCATGCACACTGAAGACGGCGTCCGTAAAGGTCTCACTCCTGAGCAGGCGCGGCGGCATGCGCTGATGAAACTGGGCGGCGTAGAGCAAACGCGCCAAGCGCATCGCGAGCGGCGCACGCTGCCTTGGGTCGATGACCTGTTCCACGACCTGCGCTACGGATTGCGCATGATGCGGCGCAACCCCGGTTTCGCAGCGGTGGTGACGCTCACACTGGCGATCGGAATTGCCTCCAGTGCTACCGTCTTCTCCTGGATTGATGCGGTGCTGTTGCAGCCAATCAGCGGAGTTGCCGATCCCGCACGTCTGGTCACGCTCGAGACTGTGGCCTCGAATGGCGATTGGATTACGACCTCCTATCCCGATTTCATTGACTTTCGCGATCACCTGAAACTCTTCGACGGCATCGCCGTCACACGCCCGGCGGTCTTCAGCGTAGGCCAGGAGGCTCACGCCGAGCGGGTGTGGGGCGAACTGGTCTCGGGCAACTACTTTTCCGTGCTTGGCGTGAGTCCTGAGTTGGGCCGGCTGTTTCTTCCTTCCGAGTACGGCGACGCGCCGGGCGCCTATCCGATAGCGGTCATCAGCGATCGCTATTGGCGGTCGCACTATGATGCAGATCCCGCGATTGTGGGCAGGACCATCCGCATCAATCAGCACGAGCTCACCATAGTGGGCGTGGCCGCGCCCGCCTTCCATGGGTCGATGCCGGTGGTGTCGTTCGAGGTCTGGGTTCCCTACATGGAGCAGGCGGCGCTCAACGGCGTTGAGCAATCGCTGATGCTGAACCGGCAGAACCGCAACATGCTGGGAATTGCGCGCATCAAGCGCGGCGTGACATTTGAGCAGGCGCGGCTGGAGCTGAAAGCGCTGGCTGACCACATGGCTATCCGCAACGCCGACGTGAGCGAAGGCATGAGCGCCACGCTGCTGCCACTGTCCATGTCGCCGCACGGGCCGCAGGGATTGCTGGCAGGGCCGCTGCGCATCCTCATGGGTGTCTGCGTGCTGGTGTTGCTGATCGTGTGCGCCAACGTCGCGAACCTGTTGCTGGCTCGTGCCACCGTGCGTGAAAGAGAATTCAGCGCGCGGCTGGCTCTGGGCGCAGGTCGCGGACGGATTGTGCGGCAGGTGTTGGCTGAGAGCCTGCTGCTGGCCGGTGCGGGTTCAGCACTGGGACTGGCCGTTACACCATGGACGAGCCATGCGCTCAAATACCTGATGCCGCCGGGTCCCATGCAGCTTCTTGTGGGGATGGATACGCGGCCCAATATTGCCGTGCTGTGCTTTGTTGCCGGCGCGTGCCTGTCTTGCGCCCTCATGGCCGGGCTGGTGCCTGCGATGCACGTCAGCAGGATGAATCTGAACGGGCGGCTGAGTGCGGGCGGACGTAACACCGCCGCAGGCCGGGGACGCAACCGGCTCCGCTCGACGCTGGTGGCCTGCGAAGTGGCGCTGGCGCTGGTTGCGCTGGTGGGCGCCGGACTGTTTGCGCGCGGCTTTGAGCAGACTTTGCGCATCAATCCCGGCTTCGACCCGGACCACGTACTGTTGAACCAGTTTTATCTTTCTACCAACGGCTACAACCTGGTTCAGCGCAAAGAGTTTTGCCGGCGCCTCGAAGAGCGCATGAAGAGCGCGCCGGGCGTAATCGGCGTAGCCTACTCCGACGGCGTGCCGCTGGGGTTTGAGCCGAGTTGGTGGGAGTTCTTACGCATTGAAGGCTATGCGCCGCAACCCAACGAAAACATGAACATCTTTCGCAATGTGGTCTCGCCCGGCTACCTGCCATTGATGCGCATTCCCATTGTCGAAGGCCGCAACTTTACCGATCAGGACAATGAGAATGCGCCCAACGTGATGATCGTGAACCAGGCATTTCAACAGCGATATTTCTACGGCCGCAGTCCGATCGGGAAACAGATTCATGGATGGGGCAAGTGGTTCCGCGTGGTGGGAGTAGCGAAGGATAGCAAGTACCACTACCTGGGCGAGCCGGCTACCCCGTACGTTTACGTGCCCTTCCGGCAGGTGTACCGCGAAGACATGAATCTCGCCTTCTACGTGCGCACACACGGAGAACCAGACAGCGTGCTTTCCACGCTGCGTGCGCGGACTCGTGCCATCGACCCAAATGTCACAGTGTTTGACGCTGTCCCGCTCAGCGAGTTCATCGGTGCGTCGCTCTTTCCTCAAAAAATGGCAGCGAGCCTGATGACGCTGCTGGGCCTGATCGCCGTGATGCTGGCAGCCGTAGGGCTTTATAGCGTGATGGCGTATTCGGTGGCCCAGCGCACGCAGGAGATCGGCGTACGTATGGCGCTCGGTGCGCAGCCCCGGCACGTGATGCGCATGGTGCTAGTGCAGGGGCTTGCTTTGACCGCGATGGGCCTGGTGGCCGGCGCAGCGCTGGCCGTGGGCCTGGCGCGCGCCGTAGCCAGCGCATCGTTTACTACCTCTGCCATGGGCACCAGCGCAAAACTGCTTGGTGGAACCGCAGTCGACCCGCTTATCTACCTTGCAGCCGCCGGGTTTTTATGCCTGGTGGCGGCACTGGCTGCTTATCTGCCCGCCCGGCGCGCCGCCGCGGTCGATCCCATGGAAGCACTGCGCGCCGAATAACCAGTAGTGATTGCTTTCGCAATCGGCCCCTCCATATCATTTGCTCTCCGCTTGCCGGATGTTAAACTCCGGCAAGCGGAGAAAGTTCCATGCGGGCAACTGAAATAGAGTTTCGTCTGCGAATGCCGATCATCGCCGCCTTCGTGCTGCTCGGCTTCTGGGCGCCATGGATCGGCGAAGCCGACCTGGGAAAAAGAATCTCGCTGCTCGAATGGCTGGCCCTCGAACTCAGCCGCACTGGCCTGCTGCGATTTACCTACGCAACGCCGGTGGTGATTGTCCTGGGCGCGCTATTCGGGCTCATCGGCGCGGTTATGCGGGTGTGGGGCGCGGCTTACCTCGGGTACGCAACCGTTCAAAACTCCAGGATGCAAGCGGGTTGGATGATGGCCGACGGGCCCTATCGCTACATGCGCAACCCGCTCTACGTTGGCTCGTGGTTCACCTTGGCTGCTACTGCGCTCGTCATGCCGCCCACTGGCGCGCTTGTAGCCATCGTTCTGCTCACCGCGTTTTACTTTCGCCTCACGCTCGGCGAAGAGGCATTCCTCGCCGCAACGCTGGGCGAGCCTTATCGCGACTACCGGCAAGCGGTTCCGCGCTTCGTTCCGCGACTGCGCGGCAGCCTGCCGCGCGCCGGCAACAGCCCACACTGGCTCACCGCACTCTTCACTGAGCTTTTTCCCATAGGCGTCTTGATCACCCTGGCCGGACTGGCCTGGCGCTACGACCACCAGTTGATGCTCGAGGGAATCTTTTGGAGCTTCATTGCCTCCCTCCTGGCGCGCGGACTCATGAAAGCCCTCATTCCTACACTCGCATTCGCTGCGTTCTTCGCCGCCGCGACGGAATGGTTCCATATGTACTGGCCAAAAGCCGCACTCATCGGCTTCGGAATTGCGCTGATTATGCAAGCCATCTTCTTCGGCGCACAAAAGGCCAAGCAATCCCAGTCCGCCTGACTGTCAGCGGCGCTCCTTGCCCAGCCGCCCCAGGTGTGTGTAGCCGAATCCCTCTCCGTATTTCAGGCCGTAGCCGAGCACTCGATCCACGCCAATGTGATTGGACCAGGTCAATGCGATCGCCAGCAACAATACATTGGCATGCAACAGCCAGGCGCACACACCCATAGCGGCCGGTCCCACATACGTGTGGATTGCGTTGTAGATGCGGGCGCCGCGACACCCACCGGCGAGATAGCCCAGCATGGAGAGATCAGGCAAAAGCCAGAGCGCCGCAAACAGCCACCAACTCGCGCCGGTGCGCGCGTACAGCAGCGCCGTGACCGCGGCGACGGCCAGACCTTCAAGCCGCAACAGCAACTGAATGGAAGATCCGTGTGCGACGGGAAGCCCCGCCTGCGCAACACCCGGTGAACCGGTCAGCGAAGAAGCCATGACTCAGACGATGAGCCAGACCCCGCGATCGACGCAAAATTCTGGCTGCGGGTGAAAGCAAAAAGGAGAGGCCGCGGCCTCTCCTTTCGCGCTGCCGACCCGAACTACTTCTTCGGGGGCGCAATCGTGTCCTTGGCCGACTTGGCCACGCGGAACTTGACAACCGTCTTCGCCTTGATCTTGATGGCTGCGCCGGTCTGCGGGTTGCGGCCCATGCGGGCTTTGCGCTCCGCCTTCACCAGGCGGCCGATGCCGGGAATAATGAACACTCCGTTCTTCTTGGTTTCCTTGATGGCGGTTTCGGCCAGCATGTCGAGGAAGGCCGCCGATTGCTTGTTGGTCAATTCGAGCTTCTCTGCCATGTGCCGTGTAAGGGCGGTCTTGGTCATTCCAGTTGCCATGTATCGTTTCTCCTTCTGGGCCAGCCCTCGGGGCGGCCTTGGTTGACGGGCTTGTCACCACATGCAAGGGAGTGCGAATGGGAAACGCCGAATCACGAAAACCCTGTATTCATGCGGTTCTTGAGAACCCTGCCGATGGTTACAATGCGGCTTGGGACCCTGGAAAGTCAAGCGAAAAGCCCGATTTCCACAGGTATTTATGGGTCAAACGTCGATTTTTCTTGGTTTTTGGCCGTTTTTGCCCGGTTTCACCCCATGAGGATGGCAAAACACCTGAATTGATGCGGTAATTCGCGACGGGCATTTTGGTCGTAGCGCCGGGCTCCAGCCCGGTTGTCGCGCGGGCGTCCTCGCCCACGCCTCTCAGAGTCCGTTGAAAAACTCATGAAGACGCGCCCCCGGAGCTAAAGCCATAGCCTATTTTGCTGCGTTTTCGACGCGACCGAAGTCGTGCCCTGACACGTTTCGTGCTCAGGCCGGGAGTTTTTCAACTGGTTCTTAGTTGCAGGGCGGGAAGGCATCAGCGCAGGCCGAACAGCACTTTTTTCTTCGGCGCCTGCGCGGCGGCAATCGGCGTATTCAGCGCGTCCACAACCGGCGCAGCGACCTTGAAATGGCGAACGATGACGGCGGCAAGATCGGCCCTGAGCGCAGTTTCAGCTGGCAGCGTCGCTGCCAATCCCCACTGCCGGCAGCGGATCAGATCCATGCCCGGGTGCTCGCACGGAAACCCCTTCGGGGGGCGGACCAACGAGTTCCCTTCGAACTCCTCAAAGTGCTTCCGCACTTTCGCGCTTTGGAGTAGTTTTCTAAATTCGCCATGGTGATCGAGAAGCCAGTGGCGAATCTGCGAGAGTTGGTCTTTATCAGGCATATAGGATCCGGCGGCAACAATCACTTCTTTGGGACTGATGTGAAAATAATAGCCTGCTCCCGAAGTCTTCTCAAGACCGGTGTGCGTCCACCAGGCAGCTACGTGCGTTTTGTAGGGCCGCTTGTCGCTGCTGAAACGGGTGTCGCGATAGATGCGGAACACGCTCTTCTCCGCAGGCCGCACAAACGCGGGCGCAAAATCCATCATCGCGTCGGTAATCTTGCGAACCACGGCCAGCATCGGCTCCTTCAGCTCAGCTTCATACACAGCCTTGCGCGGCTGAAACCACTCGCGGTCATTGTGTTTTGCAAGGTTGCGCAAAAAAGTAAGCGCCTCAGGGCGAAAGTAGGGAAGAACGGAGGCAGGAGCGGCGGCGGAAGAAGATTTTTTTGGAGCCATGGCAAAGAAGAGTGTAACGCGCGGGGCTGAGGAATTTTGATTGGGACAATTAGGCAAGAATGGCGCCCCCGGAAGGAGCAGGGACCTTCAGGTCCCTGAATAAAGTGCCCCACACGTTGGAGCCTTCAGGCAAGGAGCTGAAAGCTAGCAGCTAGCAGCTGCCTCTTCACCGAATCACCTTCAACGCCCCTCTGAACAACCCAT
>JASHVU010000656.1 GCA_030044455.1 Acidobacteriaceae bacterium
TACGACCTGACGTCGAACACCATCAAGTCGATTGATTCGCAACTGCGCGTCGGTGGCCCGTCAACGGCCGGAGCGGCCTGGGTGCCTGAGTTCCTGGCACACGTGAAACAAAGCGGTGCGGCAGTCGACTTTGTCACTACGCATACTTACGGCGTCGATGGCGGTTTCCTCGACGAAGAGGGCCAGAGCGACACCAAACTTTCGCCATCGCCCGACGCGATCAGCGGAGATATCCACCGCGTGCGGCGCGAAATCGCGGCTTCGGCGTTTCCCAACCTCCCGCTTTATTTCACCGAGTGGAGCACGAGTTACACGCCGCGCGATCCGGTCCACGACTCGTATATCAGCGCCGCATATATCCTGAGAAAGATCAAGGCAAATGAGGGCGAGTTACAGGGCATGAGCTACTGGACGTACTCTGACTTGTTTGAGGAATCAGGCCCGCCGCCAACTCCATTTCACGGCGGCTTCGGGTTGTTGAACCGCGAGGGGATTCGCAAGCCCGCATTCTTTGCCTACAAGTATCTGAATGCGCTTCAGGGCCAATCGATTCCGTCCACCGATCCACAGGCCATGCTTGCAGAGAATGACGGGACCTTAACCGCAGTGATCTGGGATTTCGAGCAGCCGGAGCAGAAGTTGAGCGACCGGCCATTCTATACCAAAGTGATTCCTTCGCTTCCGGCCGCGCCGGTTGAGTTGAAAGTGACACATCTTGCTCCGCTGGCCGCGTACAAACTTGAAGTGCATCGAACCGGGTTCCATGCCAACGACGCATACTCTGCCTATCTTGAAATGGGCCGACCGAAAGAATTAACCGCCGCGCAAATTGCGCAATTGAATGGCCTCACCCGCGACCTGCCGGAAAAGAACCAGATTGTCCGCGCCAAAAAGGACGGCACTCTGGAGGTAACGTCGCGCATGAACAGCAACGACATTGTGCTGTTAAAGCTCGTGAGGAGGGACCAAGCGAGCACGCCTTGACAGGTTCCGGCAGAATCTGGTGGGATTAGGGACGAAACGAGAACGGCGCGAATCCCTTTGAAACAATCGATTGTCGAAAAACAAACTGATCTGTTCAACTGAATCTCAAACCGCGCCCGCCTCGCTGAGGAGAGTAATGATTCTTCAACGAATTTGTGCTTTGATTGCCGCCGTCTTTCTGTCCCTTCCACTCGCTTCCCAGACCCAGACGATTCCCGACGCCCACGTCTGGCTTTCGACTCCCGACCGTTCGTCGGCATTTCAAGAGCAACCGGAACCGCTGCACTTTTCGGCAACGGCCGGCGATGTTCCAGCAATCACCGTAAACGACATGCAGCAGTTTCAGCCAATTGAGGGATTCGGATTCGCGGTGACGGGCGGCAGCGCGCAGTTGTTGATGAAGATGAGCGCTGCCAAAAGGTCGGACTTGCTGAAACTGATCTTTTCGCCAGACGGTGATGGCATCGGCGCGAGCTACATCCGCTTGTCCATCGGCTCGTCTGACATGAACGACCACGTCTACAGTTACGACGACATGCCTCCCGGACAGACCGATCCAACGCTGGCGAAGTTCAGCCTGGCCCCGGATGAGGCCAACGTGATTCCTGTGGTAAAGGAAATCCTCGCCATTGATCCGCAAATGAAGATCCTGGGATCTCCGTGGTCGGCGCCGGCGTGGATGAAAACCAATGACGATGTACGGGACGGCCATCTGAAACCCGAGTTCTATGCAGCCTATGCGCAGTATTTGACGAAGTATGTTGAGGGTATGAAGTCTGAGGGAATTCCGATTACTGCCATCACGGTGGAGAATGAACCGCTGAATCCAAAAAACACGCCCAGCATGGCAATGTTTGCCGATGAACAAGATGCATTGATCGGTAAGTATCTCGGACCAGCGTTCGAGGCTGCGGGAATCAAGACCGAGATTCAGCTCTACGATCACAATCCCGATGTTCCTTCGTATCCCCTGTCGATATTGGCCGACCCCGTTGCCGGAAAATATGCGATTGGTACTGCATTCCACTTGTATGGCGGCGATGCTACGACTTTTACCGCAGTGCACGAGGCATACCCCAACAAGAACCTCTATATGACCGAGCAATCGGTAACGCAGTGGCCGGGCTCGAAGGGGCTTGACATTGCCGAGCCGATTGAGCGAGTGATGATTGGCGCCACGCGCAACTGGTCGCGTAACGCACTGCTTTGGAACCTGGACGCAGATCCTCATGCCGGCCCGCACACCAACAACGGCGGATGCGGAAGCTGCTATGGTGCCATTACGCTCGACGGCGATACGGCGACATTCAACGTTGCGTACTATGTGGCTGCGCACTTTTCCAAGTTCGTGCGGCCTGGGTCGGTGCACATCGGCTCAAGTGAGATGGATCAATTGTCAACGGTGGCGTTCATTACCCCCGACGGCAAAATTGTACTGGTGGCTGACAACACTGGAAACTTTCCCAAGACATTCCAAATTGTCTATCACGGGCAGAGCGTGATGGCGACGCTGCCTTCGGAGTCAGTTGCAACATACGTTTGGTAAGCTTTGTTTTCACGCGCATGTCGACGAGTTGAGAGTAGTGCGATCCCGGGTCCCCGAATGCGAAGGACCTGGGGCACCCGGCGGTCACGCGGGTTAACGGGCTTGTGAATTCAGTTTGTGCAGCAACGCCAGCACGGGCAGCCCGCAGAGAATCAATGCCGTCCCGAGCAGCGAGCCTTTCAGGTTGCCAACAAAGCTGGCCACCAGCACGCCCGCGGCACAAACAGCAAAAACCGCCGGCAGCAGCGGATATCCCCACACCTTGTAGGGGCGCGGTTGATCGGGACGCCGGCGCCGGTAGTAAAACACGGTGGTTGCGGTGAGCAGGTAGAAGAGCCATTCGGCGAAGATGGCCAAGTCAAAATTCTCTTGAAAAGTGCTTAAGAATAGCAGTAGCACCGTGGACAGCAGTCCCTGCACCAGCAAAGCGGTCGATGGAGTTTTGAAGCGGGGATGGATGTGCGCGAACCGGCGGAAGAAGAGTCCGTCGCGGGCGGCGGCAAATGGCACGCGCGCGCCCGACATGGTGGTTCCGTTCAAAGCAACGAAGATGCTGACCGCCATAGCGATGGCCACAAAGGCCGCTCCGCGCGAGCCTGCGATGAGTTTGAGCGCGGCAACCGCCGGATACTCCGAAGCCGCAATCTGGCCCGCGGGCAGCATGTATTGAATAGCCGCATTGGTGGCCATGTAAAGCAGGCCCACGGTGAGCACGCCGCCGATGAGCGCGATGGGAAGGCTGCGCTCGGGGCGGCGCACTTCGCCGGCAACCATGGTGAGGTCGTTCCAGCCGTCGTAGGCCCAGAGCGTGGCGATGAGCGCCAGCATGAATCCTTTGAATCCCCCAGTAGCCTGCGGCAGGGTTGTTGCGAAGTTGCCAAACGAGCCGGAAGCCGAAAAGAAGCACAACACCACAACAAGCAGAATGAGTACGCCTTTGAGCAGCGTGAATACGAGTTGAAAGTTGCCTGCGTGACGCGTGCCGGTGTAGTTAAGGCCGGTGATAAACCACGTGACGGCAATGGCGACGAGCTGAGAGCACTTCAAGGTGAACGGGCCGCTGATTGCGCTCTGCGTGAGCCAGTGGAGTGAAGGTAGAAACTCGAGCGTCCTGACGAAGCCAACGGACATGGCCGCGATGGATGCGGGCTTGGCCACGGCAAACCAGGTCCACATATAAAGGTATGCGGTGGTGTCTCCGTAGGCGCCGCGCAAATATACATACTCGCCGCCGGCGAAGGGAAACATGGTGCCCAGCTCGGCATAGGTCATCACTCCGAAGAGCGACAGCAGGCCGCCGGCGATCCAGGCAAGATACACCAGCGACGAGGAGCCGGCATCGCGCATCATCTCAGTGGGAACAAGAAAAATGCCGCTGCCGATGATGGTGCCTACCACGATGGCTGTGGCCTGGCTTGCTCCCAGCACGCGGGGCAGCGAGGTGGAGGATGTGCTTTGATCGGCAGTGGAAATGGGTCCCGTCATTGTGTGAGTAATTCGATTGAATGGAATCCTACGAGGCACGCAGCGCTCGGGAGTAGAGCAGGTGGCGATGAAACGCGGCGTGCTGGCAGAGTATCACGCGCGAACAGTTTTGGAACTGTTCGGGCGTCTATTGAATGATTGCGAAGTTAGCTGCCTGCCGAGGTGTGCTGTGACCCGCTGAGCCCGTCGCCTGCACCTCAAGCCGGTAAGCGCCGTCGGGTAGTACCTCGATAGGCACCTCACGAGCGACGGAGATGACTGGGCTTCCCGGTTGTGCATACGAAGCCAAGTCGAAATCCGGGAAGTCCTTCACTAGGTGCCCATCGCTTGCTGCAACGATTCGCAAGTGCGCTTGGACTTTTGAGGCCCGCTCGGCTTCGGATTGCGAGGTGTAAACCTCAAAGTACGCCGCCATGTTGTCAAGTGGGCCGAACTCCGTGCTGCCAGCCGGAATGACGCGAACGCCCCTGCTCACCAATGGCACGTATTGGGGCGCAGACTTCGCGACTGCGGATTCCGCAGCCGCCACGTTGGCATCCCTATAGCGCCTGCACAGGAACACTGATCCTAACCCTAGTGTATTTTTGTTCTTCTGCTCAACTGTGAGCGGCATTTCGACCCGTCCCGCTTTTACTCCATCGCTCAGTATCACGCGAAGTGTGTACTCTCCGGGCTCCAGATCGAACTGAGTCTCGTAGCGGGTCGGAAGCGCAGCAACTTCCTGCCTGCCCAGTATCATGTGAAGCAGAGCGCCGCCCACGCCAGTGCCACCACTGTCGTTAATAAAAACATCGGCATTCCCTTGCTGCCGGCCTTGGACATAGTACGGCCACCATGAAGGCCAAAGCAGGTCGCTGAACCGTGTAACAAGCCTTCCGTCCTTGGAATACACCGCGCCCAAAATGCCAATACTGGCATAAAGTCTTCCCCTTTGCTGATCCCATGACCGGCTGAGCATATTCCAGGGAAACTCGACGACTACGTCCGCGCGTTGCTTGCGATCTGCACGATTCCTAAACACTCCTGCCCGGACATACAGCGGGATCTTCCCCACTCCTTTTTCGGACAATTCATGTTCGAGCTTCTCTCCAAACTTGGTTCCGTTGAGCAGGTCGGAGGGAGTTTGCCCAGCGCAGTACTCGTTTCGATAAAAGACCTCGGCGCCAGGTCGATCGACTTCCACACGAATCCGATGGCATCCCTGCTCCGGCAATGCTGAATCCGGCGTGTAGCTCAGCATGTAGAAGTGCTGGTTAGTCGGACGGAGGAGCAGGCCATTCACATCGCTTGAGCTCCAGATGCCGCTCGGCGTATCAGATGTTTCGTCATGAAACGTCGATTGGTCAATGCCGGGCTGGTCACGGACCGTCATCGACCAGCTTTGTCTATCCACACTTTCGATTTGCTGCGATTTTCCATCCTGGAATAGGCGAAAGTCGTCTTTCTTTAAGCAATCGTGTGGGAGCCAGGGCTGGTTTGCGTTCAACGCAAGAAACGCGGACCAATCTCGATCAATGCACGGTTGTACCTCCGGCCCGGGAATCCGCTCAACACCGTTGTGCACATAGACAAATGCAGGAACAAGAACAAGATTGGACTCAATACGCAGGGATGGTTCTTGTTCACTGGCGATGTCAGGATTGTTGGCAGGATTCCCGGTTTGCGCTGCGGCCCAGCTGGCGATACACCAGGCGATTACGAGGCAGAACAACCGGCTTCTCACGAGCGACCTGGGCATATTTCTTTCTGCAGCAGCCAATTATAGGACAGAGCCCCCGCCTTTTATGCAGCCCGAGGCATGCGTTCGATGCTCTACGACGGCTTCATGGCTGCTCTATTCCAAATCGGGATGAGCCGGTCGCGGCGCTGCCATAGACCTGAACTTGGCCATTTTGGCCATATGGGCATAGAATTGGTCCCATGAGGACAGTGACCATCGGCGCCTTAAAGGATCAGCTGAGCGAACACCTGCGCTATGTTCAGCAAGGTAAAGAGGTGGTTGTGTTGAATCGCAGGAGGCCTATGGCTAGAATTCTTCCCTTTCACCTGCCTGATAGCCTTGACGCCGACGAAGCTCGCCTGGTGGCGACAGGCCAGATGAATCTGGAAGAACAGCCTGTCGATTGGAAGGCATTCTGGAAACTTCCCGGTGGCAAAGTTTCTCGGAATGTTGCGATGCGGGCAGCCATTGACAGTAAAGGCGACAGGTAAGAGATTTCGATGGAGTACGCCTTCTGGGATTCAAGCGCGCTCGTTCCTCTGTGCGTTCAGCAGAAACCAACTTCCACAATCGAGGCGCTGGTTATCAAACACGGCATGGTGGTCTGGTGGTGTGCGCCGGTGGAAATGCACAGTGCCTTTTCGCGACTGCTTCGAATGGGCCAGCTCACCTCCAGACAACTTGTCGCGGCACAGGTAAGGCTCGAGAAGATCCGAAGCGGCTGGAGAGAGATTCAGCCCAGCGATTCACTGCGAGAGATGGCAATTCGGCTGGTCGATCGGTTTCCTCTGCGGTCGGCCGACGCATTGCAGCTTGCCGCGGCCCTGGCATGGCGCTCTGGCAAGCCCGATGGGCGCGCCTTCATCTCCGGCGACCAGCAACTTCTCAATGCGGCAAGGCAATTGGGATTCAACGGCATCGCAGCCTAACGCGGAATTGCCTTCCGGTTTAACCGAATCCCCCTCAAGCCGCCGGTTGATGCTGCCATGAGGCGCGCGCTTTTGCCAGCAGCGCCAGAACATCGTCATCGGTGGTCGGTTTGAAGTCGATGTAGAACCGGCCAACGGCATCAAATGGATCGGGAGCGGCGGCACAAACGAGATTGTCGACGATTTTGGCGAGATCAACGCAAGTGGAGGGCGCGGCTACAGGCACCGCAATCACGACATTCGCGGCCTGCGGTCGTACCGCCCGTACGGCAGCTTTCATGGTTGCGCCGGTAGCCAAACCGTCGTCTACAAGGATCACAGTCTTACCCTCAACGCTCAACCGGGGATAGACCCCGCGATACTCCTGCTCGCGTCGGTCGATCTCGGCCATCTCCTGCCGGACTGTACTCCGAATCAGATCTTTTGAGATACGGAACTCGCGAAGAACTTCTCGGTTCAAAGCGAGTGCGCCGCCGCTGGCCACGGCGCCAAATGCCAGTTCCCGGCATTGCGGAACGCCCAGCTTGCGAGCCAGCAGAATATCGAAAGGCATGCGGCAGGCCTGAGCGACCTCAAAGGCCACAGGCACCCCGCCTCGCGGTAGGCCAAGCACGATGGCATTGTTGAGATTGGGAAGCGTGGCGACGATTCGCGCCAGCGTCCGCCCCGCGTCGCTGCGATCGTCAAAAAGCATTCCACCAATTCTCTCACCATGCGATGAGAATTGCGGAGAAAATGCGGCCTCGGGACAGGCAGGCCCACGCCGCCTCCCGGTGCAACGGGAGGCGGCGTTCCAGCAGATTGTGATTAGTCGAACTGGGTCTGCTCAGCCGGAGGGCCGACGGCGACGTCGTCCTTGGCTGGCTCTTCTGGCACGGCAGGCTCGGACGGTTTTTCGTGCGCAGGCTCTTTCTTTTCTTCGTGCTCTTCGCCCTGAACTTTCACCTTGAGACGGGCAGTGACCTCGCGGTGCAGGCGGACCGGCACAGTAAATTCGCCGACCGTCTTGAGGGGGTCGCCAAGCTGAATCTTGCGGCGATCCACTTCAATCCCCTGACCGGCAAGCTCGGCGGCAATGTCGGCCGAAGTGACCGAGCCAAACAGGTGGCCGGCCTCGCCTACTTTGCGGGTAAAGGCGAGCGCAACGGCATCGAGCCTGGCTGAAAACTCCTCTGCCTTTGACTTCTCGCTGGCCGAGCGGCGAGCGGCGGCGGCCTTCATCTGATCGATGACGGCCTTGTTGGTTTCAGTTGCCTGCATAGCCAGCTTTCGAGGCAGCAGATAATTGCGCGCGTAGCCTTCAGCGACTTTCACCACATCGCCTCGAAAACCGAGATTGGCTACGTCTTCCTTCAAAATCACTTCCATAACAAAATCTCCACAACCGCACCGTCTTCCTGCTTCCGCGAGTGACGGCCATGCGGCGAACTCCGTTTAGTTCCCCACCGCTGTTCCCGAAAGGCGATGGATGAAACTGACCACTGATCACTGACCCCCGGCCTCTTGTCTCTTGTCAGTGCCTGGTGGCAAAAGGCAACAGGGCTATGTTGCGGGCCTGCTTGATGGCGCGTGTAAGGCGTCGCTGGTGCGTAGTGCAAACGCCGGTCAGACGGCGGGGAACAATTTTGCCGCGCTCGGCCACAAACCCCTGCAGCAGACGCACGTCGCGGTAAGGAATCGCATCAATCTTCTCGGTGCAGAATTTGCAGACCTTCTTGCGACGGAAGAATTTGCCGCGGTTTCCTGGTCCACCGCCGGGCCGGCGTTCCCCACGCGGACCTGCGCCCGGTCCTGATTGTTGATTCGATGGCGCGCCGCCCTCGGGCGCCTTGGCTTGTGTTTCTTCAGGCATAGTGTTTCCTCTTCAATCACTTAGTTCCGGCATCGCCGGAGATTGTTTTGGGAGCTTCAAACTCAAAGTCGCGATCCAATGGATGAACCGCGGACTCCGCCCATCGTCTCCTGGTCCCTGTTGCCTATTCCCTGGTCCCTGTTTCTACGCGCTTGCCTGCACCGGCTCGGTATCAGAAGCAGGCTCGGCCGCAGCCGGCGCGGGTGCGGGCGTTGGTGCGGGCGCTGGTTCAGCGCTCAACTTCCGGTGCGCATTGCGCAGCGCCTTTATCTTGGCCAAGCGCTTTTCTTCCTCGTCCATGCGGACGGTGATGAACTTGATAACCGGCTCGGTGACGCGCAGACGGCGTTCGAGCTCGAGTACCACCGCGCCGTTGGCTTCAATGGTAAGCAGCACGTAGTTTCCATCAGTGAATTTGCGCACCACGTAGGCGAGCTTGCGGCGGCCCATCTTTTCAACCGTCTTCACCGCGCCGCCGCCATTGGCGACGGTGGTCGTGAAGCCGGCAATCAGCTTGTCAGTATCCTCGTCAGACACATCGGGCCGAACGATAAACATTACTTCATACAAACGCGACATCAGCATTCCTTTTCCGCGGAAGCCCTCGCTCCCGCATACATCTACGAACCTACAGCTCTCAGCATTCCGCCAATATTCGTATTCCCTAGTCCCGGTCTTTCTCGTCTTTCCGGTTAAACTCATTCATTGCCGGTCCCGGTCCTTGGGCTACGATCTGCCGCGCGGCCTTGACCACTTTGTCCAGAACCTCGTCAAGAATCCCCAGGTCCGCTTTCCGCATCGGCGAAAGCAGATAGTCCCTGCCCGGCCGCTTGCCTGCTCCGGCTGCCAGTGCTTCCGGCGGTACATTGAGTCCAACCCCGATCCGCAACCTTAACCACTCCTGACTGCCCAACACATCGGTTACGCTGCGGGCCCCGTTATGTCCCGCCGGCGAACCGCGTTCCCTGATTCTGAAGGTGCCCAGAACCAGATCGAGCTCGTCGTAGATCACGAGCAGATCCTGCTGAGGGTCCGCTTCAAACTCTCTCACCAGAGCACCAACTGCAAGGCCGCTCAGATTCATGTATGTCTCCGGCTTCGCCAGGACCACTTGGCGCCCCGCCATGCGGCAGGTTGCGGTCACGGCCCGGCATCGCCGGTTCTGAACCACAACGCCCTCTTGCTCGGCGATGCGGTCGATTGCCATGAACCCCGCATTGTGCGGGGTCCAGAAATAGTCCGGCCCGGGATTGCCGAGGCCCACAACCAGAAACGGGCCGCGCCGGGCTCCCGCTACTTGATCCCCGGCCGGCGACTGGACCGATGATTGCTCGATGCCGCGGCTCGTCGACTCGCTTGCTTCTGCCAAGGCTTACTTCTTCGCCTCTGGCTTCTTGGCTGCGGCCGGCTCGGCCGCCGTCTCAGTCTTGCCCTTCTTGGCCACTTCAGGCTCAGCCGGAACTGCAGCGGCATCGGTTGCTGCAACAACCTCGCCCTCGGCAGGCGCAACCACCTCCTCGCGAATCGTCACCACGTGTGCAACAGTCGCATCGGCGGGATTCAGGTACTTGATCCTGTCAGAATGCGGCAGGCTACTCACGCGCAGAACCTGGTGCAGCGCCAGCCCGCTCACATCCACATCGATGTGGCTGGGAATATCGGTTGGCAGGCATTCAATTTCAACCTCGCGCATCACCTGGTCGAGAATGCCTCCTTCCGTCTTCACGCCCAAAGGAACGCCCAGCAGCTTGACGCGCACGCTCACGCGCAAAACCTTGTCGAGCGCAATGCGCTTCATGTCAATGTGAATCAGCCGGTCCTTGATAGGCTCGCGCTGCCAGTCGACGATCATCGCTTTGGCAGCCGCAGAACCGGCCACTTCGACATCGAAGATGGTGTTGTGTCCGCTCTCGGAATAAAGAATTCGCGTGATCTGCTTGGGATCGACTTCGACGGCCACTGGTTCGTGCCCGGAGCCATAAAGCACTGCAGGAATCTTGCCGGCGAAACGCACGCGGCGCGCGGCGTTCTTGTTGAATTTGCCCTCGCGGGGCTTTGCTATAACAACTTCAGACATTTCAATCTCTCATTTCTTTCGGGCACGGGCCATAACAGCGCCGCTCCCTTTGTTGCCGCCAGGTTTCAGGGATCAGAGGTCAGAAAAAACCTTGCGGAATCCTGGCTCCATCACTGACGGCTGGCGATTCGGTGGTCTTGGGTCACTGATCCCTGAACCCTGATCACTGACCCCTGTTAGTTAAAAAGCGTACTCACGCTGGTTTCCATGTGGATGCTCTCAATGGCCGCGCCCAGCAGGCCGGCGATGGAGAGCACCTTGATCTTCGATAACTTCTGCGCCTGTTCGCGCAGAGGAATTGTGTCGGTCAGCACCAGCTGCTCAAGCCTCGAACTGGCGATGCGGTCGATGGCCGGGCCTGAAAGCACTCCGTGACTGGCGCATGCATGCACCGCGGTGGCCCCAGCTTCGAGAAGCGCATCAGCGGTTTTCACCAGGGTGCCCGCGGTGTCGATAATGTCGTCGATGATAAGACAGGTTTTGCCCTCCACGTCGCCAACCACGTGCATTACCTCGGCCACATTCAAATCAGTGCGGCGCTTGTCCACAATGGCCAGCGGCGCTCCCATCTTCTGCGCAAAGAAACGTGCCCGCTCCACGCCGCCTGGATCAGGCGAGATGACCATAAGATTAGGCAGGTTAAGTTCGCGAAAGTGACTCACCAGCACCGGACTGGCATAAAGGTGATCGACGGGGATATTGAAGAAGCCCTGAATCTGGGCCGCGTGCAGATCCACAAACAGCGCGCGATTGGCGCCCACTGTGGTCAGCACATCCGCCACCATTTTGGCGCTGATAGCCACGCGCGGGCGATCTTTGCGATCCTGGCGGGCGTAGCCGTAATACGGCATCACCACCGTGATCCTGGCCGCTGAGGCCCGCTTGAGCGCATCAATCATCACCAACAACTCCACCAGGTGCTGGTCCACCGGATAGCAGGTGGGCTGCACCACAAATACATCCACGCCGCGCACGTTTTCGAGCAGTTGGAAGAAAACTTCGCCGTCTGCAAAACGCTGCATCTTGGTCTCGCCGACTTTCACCCCGATATGCTCGCCAATTTTGCGCGCGAGCTCGGGGTTCGCCGTTCCCGAGAACAGCCGGAACCGGCGGTCATCGGCAAGGCTGCGCGTCTTTTTGCGCTCAGGCACCGGAACTTTTGCTGGGTCCTTTGCCGGTTCCTTCCCCTTCGCGCCGTCACCCGACGGACCCTTCGGCGGCTCTTTGCCGCCCGCCGGCTTGTCGGGACTCGGTTCGTCTGCCCTGTTGTCTTCCAACGCCGTCAACGTTCCTATCGCCATTTTTAAAAAGCACCTCCAAGCTGGTTTGCTTTGGCTGCATTTTTTCTTTTAGCTATTAGTTGCTAGCTCCATCACGCTTGAACCCAAGTCTTCGGCTCACCGGCGCAAAAGCTAGAAGCTAGTAGCTAGAGGCTAGAAGCTGTCTTCCTGGCTGGGCGACCTGGATTCGAACCAGGATAAATGCCTCCAAAGGGCATTGTCCTACCATTGAACGATCGCCCAATTGTCAGCACCCGCGCAGAACGCTGGCCGCAAAAATGCTGTCATCCTGAGCGAGTCGCCGCGGCGACGAGTCGAAGGACCTGCATTTGTTCTTCAGCCAACTCTCCGCCCGAAAGCGCCCAACTACTTCCGGCCTTCCCCTCATCGGCGGAAGACCACTTTCGGCAGCCGTCCGCGAGTCTCTCCAACTTCACGAACCGCTGTCAATCCTCTTATTCGCTGAGCATCTGTCGCCAGTAATCGACTCGCGAAATGGTGCGGGTCAACTCGCTCCGAATACCCATTTCGCCCAACCGCCGGCAGGCTGCCTCAGCGTGCTCCCGGGTCAGGTACAACCCGTAGAGTGCCGAACCGGACCCCGACAGCGAGGCATACAGAGCTGCCTCCGGCGAGCCTTCAGCCGCAAGAGTGCGCTTGATTTCTGCAAGGGAGGGATGCTGGGGAAAGACAACTCGTTCGAAGTCGTTCTCGATCCAGCTCGTGATCCCGGTGCGGACAAGCGCGGACCCATGCGGTCCGGCCAGGTCACCTCTCACTGTCTGGTGCGTGTCGGAGGTGACACCGGAGGAGCCCGCCTCGCTCGCCCCTCCGGATTCAACCGAAAAGGCCGCTGCGTAAGCACGGCTCAACTCATTTAGTTTATCGGTACTTGCTTCGGGGGTCAAACCCTCGGCGGCACAAAGTGCGTCCCAGTCGCGAAAAGCCTGGGCGGTGGAGACGCCTTCCTCGGGAATGGCGACAACGCACCAGGTGAGTTCGATGTCAGGCAGCGGGCGAACCTCCTGCCCTCGGTCGGCGCCGAGAATGGTCCCACCAACCAGAAAAAGCGGCACATCGGAGCCGACCTTCGCAGCGAT
>JASHVU010000657.1 GCA_030044455.1 Acidobacteriaceae bacterium
GGGACGAAGATCGCGATTACTGAGTACAACTGGGGCGGGCAGGAGAACGTGAACGGCGCCGTGGCGCAGGCCGACATCCTTGGCATCTTCGGCAAGTACGGACTCGATCTCGCCACATTGTGGGGTCCTCCGGATCCGGTCAAACAGGCTCCGGGGCTGATGGCATACGAGATTTACCGCAACTACGACGGCAATGACTCGATGTTCGGCGACACGGAACTGAGCTCGAACAGCGCCAACCAAGCGCAGCTCTCGGTCTACGGCGCAGTCCGCTCCTCAGACAAGGCCATTACCGTTGTTGTCATCAACAAAACCTACGGGCCACTCTCGGCGACGCTCTCACTTGAGAACTTCACCTCAAAGGGTGGAACGGCACAGGTCTATCTCTACAGCAACGCGAACATGAACGCCATCGTGGCGCAGCCAACTGTCACTGTTATTCCGCCGTCGGGAGGCGGAACAACCAGCACGATCAGCTCAACGTTCCCGACTCAGTCAATCACGTTGTTTGTGATTCCGAATTAGGCAGCAACGGGAGGAAGCTAGTGCTTTGATCTCTAATTCTCGAAACGATCTTCAGGTGAGTGCGGGTCAGGAGATCCGCACGACCGCCGGTCTGGAGACCGGTGCTGCATCGGCCGATGCAAACTCATAAACTTTGGGAGGCATCCAAATGAAATTCTTTGATCGATTGGGAACTCTTGCAACAGTCTCGGCAGTGTGTTTGTGGGTTGCAGCTTGCGGCGGCTCGTCGGGCTCGACAACCCCGCCACCTCCTCCGCCGGCATCGCCTTCGATATCTGTCACTCCCAGCAATGCCGTTATCGGAACGCAGCAGCAGTTTACTGCTACCGCGAGTAATTTTGGCACGACGAGCACCGCGGTCACATGGACGGTTGCTGCGCCCTCGGGCAGCAGCTTGAGTCCCGGCGATATCAGCGCGACCGGGCTCTACAATACGCCCTATCCGGCGCCTGCGACGGTGACTGTGACGGCAACTAGTGTAGCCATGCCCGCGGTCAGCGGCAGTGTTACCGTCACACTCTCAGCACCGGCGACGGCAACCGGCCCAGCGCTTGCGGTCGACGTCAACACCCCCAACACGCCCAGCGAGAATCCCCATGCCATCAGCCCGTACGTTTACGGCATGAACGCGTATGCTCTCGATCCGGTCTCGCAGGCAACCGCGAATCCCTCCATTACGCGCTGGGGCGGCGATAACACTTCGCGCTACAACTACCAGAACACGTGGAGCAATTCCGCCAGCGACTGGTATTTCGAGAATGGACAAGGATCCGGAGGGATGCCGGGCGGAGGCGCCTTCAACGATTTTGTAACCACCGTCCACGCGGGTGGGGCGGCCGCGCTCGGCTCTGTCCCAGTCAACGGATGGGTCTCAAACGGTCAAAACGCCTGCGGCTTTTCGCAGACGGCGTTCCCCGATCAGGTAGGCCAAAACGGTAACGCTGCATTCGTTAGCTATAACAACGAGATGTGCGGCTACGGAGTTTATCCCGACGGGGACGACGGCTGCAGCACGACTGGCGGCTGCTCAATCCTCGTTGACAACACCTCCTCCGATCCTAATGCCGCAACCACCGAGGCTGAAGTCACCAGTATCGCCATCAGCCCGCCCGACATTACCGCAGCCTCAACGCCTGCTCCGGGTTCATCACAGTCAACCATGACCACCTGGGCCAGCGGCACATGGGATGGCGGATGGGTGGGCAGCCTCGTCAACAACGCCAACATCGGGCCGGGCAGCAGCAGCACCGGTGTGCAGGTTTGGGATCTCGATAACGAGCCGACCTGGTGGAGCGCCGTGCATCGAGACGTTCACCCCTACCCGTTCACCTACGACGAAGTGACCAACCACGGCATCGGCACGGCGCTGGCCATCAAGACGGCGGACCCGAGCGCGCAGGTGAGCGGCCCGGTGATCGATTTCTGGTGGGGCTACTTTTACTCCATGCAGGACATATGGAACGGCTGGGGTTCAGGCCCTTGTTATGAGCCATGGGACAGTCCAAGCGACCGTGCGGCGCACGGCGGCACGGCGATGATTGAGTACTACCTGCAGCAGTTCAACAAATATTCGCAGCAGTACGGGATTCGCCTGCTCGACTACGTTGACATTCACGGCTACTTTGCAGCCAGCTACAACGGCAACGGTGTTGGCCTCACCACCGCGGGCGACACGCAGGAGCAGGTTGCTCGCATCAACTCCACGCGCGTCTTCTGGGATCCCACTTACACCGATCCCAACTATTCGCAACCCAACTACACTACTGATTCGAATTACACGACCAGCTGCACGGTTCCGCTGCAGGCACCTCAATTAATTCCGATGCTGCAGACATGGGTTAAAAACGACTACCCCGGCACGAAGACGGCAATCGACGAATACAATTTCGGCGGGTTGGAGTCGATCAACGGCGCGGTTGTGCAAGCCGATATTCTGGGCATCTTCGGCCGCCAGGGACTCGACCTGGGAGCTTTCTGGCCTACCACCAACGACAACCAGCAGATACCGGGCAATTACGCTTTCGCCATGTACCGCAACTACGATGGCAAGGACTCGGTGTTCGGCGATGTTTATCTGTCTGCAACCAGCAGCGCTTCGGGAGCAGATGCCGAGAGTCAGCTCGCCGTTTACGGAGCACAGCGCAGCTCTGACAACGCGATCACGGTGATGGTGATCAACAAGACCTACGGACCGCTCACCTCAACGCTGTCGCTTGAGAATTTTACCGCCAGCAACAGCACGACGGCGCAAGTGTATCAGTACAGCAACGCGAATCTCAATGCCATCATGCAACAGACTGCGGCGACCGTTATTCCGCCCTCGGGAAGCGGAACAACTAGCACGATCAGCTACACATTCCCGGGCCAGTCGATTACGCTGCTGGTCGTTCCGCAATAGCGGGAGATGGGCGCCAAAAACGCGACCCGGGCGAATGCCCGGGTCGCGTTTTGCAACCGATGATCTGTCCGTATTAGATTCCGACGCCGAACTCGCTGGCCTGCTGTTCGCCGGCGTTGGTGTAAAAGTCATACGGCGTGCGCCGCTTGAACTTCGACCGGCTCCTCAGCTCCGCGCCAACGAAGATACCCAGCGCTGCCACTGCCATACCTACTGAAAACCACGTAATCACCCGCAATGCTTTTAATTCCCGCTTCTCCATTGCAGGCGTCTCTTCGCATGGTGTGAGCGGTTCTGGTTCAATCGACATAGTACTGCCTCCGGATGCACCCATGATAGCGCACAAAAAGCTTCCTTGGCCCGCCAGGTGATACCTGAGTTACAGGACAGTTACTCTAAAGTTGCAATTCGGGCGAGCCACTTCGATTTTTCTATTTCGGGAAGAAAACTTGCCCTGATCGAGTTTGATGCGAGTTTTTTCAGCTCCTCGAAGCTGAATCCGTGAATTTCGTGCGCCAGCCGATATTCGTTGGCCACATTCGAACCGAAGAAGGCTGGGTCGTCAGAGTTGAGCGTGACCAGCAAGTCCCGGTCGAAGTAGCGGCGAAGCGGATGTTGGGCAAACGACGCACAGACGCCGGTTTTCACATTCGAAGTGGGGTTCAGCTCCATCCCTATTTGACGCGCCTTCAACTCATCCATCAGGGCCTGGTCGCGGATGGCCGAGAGGGCGTGACCGATGCGCTCCGATCCGATCGCGAGCGCCTCCCAGATTGCTTCAGGGCCGGTAGTTTCGCCGGCGTGGTTGGTCAGCCGAAGCCCCGCCGCGCGTGCTTCAGCATACATGGCGCGGAATGGCTCCGATCCGGCGGTTCGCTCGTCGCCGCCCAGGCCGATCCCGATGATGGAGGGGTATTTCAGGCGCATCTCAGCCGCTTTGCGAAAGACACGCTCGGCCTCGGGCACCGTAAAATGCCGGACCGCGTCGAAGATCCAATAGAGCGAAAGACCAAGCTCTCGCGCAGCCCGCTCCCGCGCCCGCTCCAGGCCCGCAAAAATAGGCTCAAAGCAGGCGGGATCGTGATTGCGCCACATGTAGATTACGCCCACCGAGATGTACACCTCGGCATGAAGGACACCCTGAGCAGCGAGCTGCTGCATCATGCGCCAGGCAATCAGCTCGTAGTCCTCGGCCGCCTTGAGCCGCCGCGTGACGGCCTTGAAGGCTTCAATGAATCCGGTGAAGTCAGTGAACTGGTAGATTTGGTCGGCTTCGGCTTGCGTCAACGGGGTTTCGTCGTTCCGCGCGCTCAGCTCAACCAGCGTCGAGGATAGAATGGTGCCCTCGAGATGAAGGTGAAGCTCGGCCTTCGGGAGCCGTTGGATGAAGGACTGTATCTCCGTCATTCTTTGAGTTTAGCCGAGCGGTCCGGGCCGCTCCGGCAATGGCTGGGGAGTTGGTTCGGGGTCATCCTACGGCGACCAATTCTCTGAAAATGAGCGATCTTCGATTGATTTGACGAAAATTACGTTCATCATGTTATGCTTTCTGCGCGTTTTCTGATCGTTTCCGGTGGCATTCTGGAGCGAAACGTGTCGTGCGGACAGGGGTCCTGGAGACGAAAAGCCCTCGAAAGGAAACCCTCATGCCAGTAACTTCGCGCCCCCCCGTTGGCCAGAAGCGAATGATCGCTCTGGCTGTCGCGCTCACCCTCGCATCTGCAGGAACAACGCGTGCACAGGTTGTCGTTGTCCCACCAATGCCGCAAATCGGATCGTCAAATCCTGCCACGGCCGAACCTCAAGTGCCGCGTCCCAGCACCAAACCCTGCATCGTTTCTTTGTTCCAGAACCTCGAGTTTGCAGACTTCAACTTGAAGAGCTTTAACTACACACCACCCGCCGACTGCCCGGGGCCATGGGCCAAAGTGGTGTTCACTGCCGACTTTACGGTGACGGCCGGAACGCAGTTTGACCGCACCGCCGCGTTTTATCTCGGACAAGCCAACATCTACTACGGCACCACGGCAGAGCCGAGGAGCGCGTTGAGCCCGTCGTGGCAC
>JASHVU010000658.1 GCA_030044455.1 Acidobacteriaceae bacterium
AGACGCCAATGCCGACATAAAACGGACCAGTGAGCACAACTTTTGTTGCTGCTCCCGAAGGGCCAACCTTGCCATCGGCGCCGGTTACGAACGCAGAAAAGTAATCGCCATGCTTTTCGACACGCACGGTGGCCGGCGCCTTCACGTTGGCCTGCACCTCGTGCATGTTGTCGCCCCTGGTGAGGCGCCATTGCAGCGAGGTGAGCCCATCCCCATGCACGGCAAGGGCCACGGCGGCCGAGTCCTGATCGAGCGACTGGCGGATCATGATCACAGCTTTGCGATGCGGCTCCCCACCCGTGCCCAGTAGCGCAATGTCGGCGCTCAGCGAGAAATCGCCCGAAACCTTCTTCCACACGTAATGGAAATCATCCTCGGCCCACCATATGTTATCGCCGCTGCCGGTGAGCGTGTAGGTTCCGTTCGATGCGTCGAACACTGCCGATCCTGGATGCAGAATGGCGCCCACGTCCTGCTGGCCGTCGAAGATGCCGAGGGTGGGAGATTGTGAGTGAAGTGCGGCTGCAGGGACGAGAACAGAGAAGATGAGAGATGCAAATTTGCCAGTCAAGCGGTTCATCGAAGGAAACATAAAGCTAAACCCCATTCGTTTTCCGAGTGGCCGAGCAGATTCGATTTCACCCTCCGTCGCGAAATAGCGTGTGAACCAAATCGCAGCCCAAGCCGCGTACAAGCATAGCGCATAGCCGCTCGATCCGATGCAGGGGCTGGTGGTACGCCTGTTCCTTATCGTTGTGCTAGTATCCCGGCAAGCATCCCACGAGGGTTTTCGAGAGGCCCTGCATGGAATCGATTCTCCATCCGCTAACCTTCGGCCAGATTCTCGATCGCACGTTTCGCCTGTGCCGCGCGAACCTCAAGAGCCTTCTTTCCATCTCAGCTTTGCCGGCTGTCGGGTTTTTGCTCACGCTGCTGGCTGTCCTGGGAACTGTGCTCCCGGCCGTGTTGCCGGATCGCGGAACTCCACCGTCGGTCGGGCTCGGGAAGATCGTTCTGATCGTTTCAGTTTCACTGGTGGCCATGGTCGGCATGATGCTGGTGTTTGCCCTCTATCAGCCGGCTGCCTGCTATGCGGCACTCCAGGCCGATCTAGGCCTTCCGACTCGATTTCGCGAGGCGTATGAAGCTGCGTTGAGCAAGCTCGGCCGCTACGTCTGGCTGAATGTACTGAAGGGAGTGATTGTCGCCGGGCCATTCTACGGCACTTTTATCTTGTTGGTCCTGCTGTCGATGTTCAGGGCAAGAGCGGCAGGCAGCGGTGTGGGCGACGTGCTGGCCGTAGTTGTTCCGCTTTTGATGCTGGTCTACGTCTGCGGCATGGTCTATGCGGTGTTCATGATGATCCGGCTCGCCCTTGCCGTTCCGGCCTGCGTTGCCGAAGATTTGCCCGCGTACGCCGGAATCAGGAGGAGCTTTCAACTTACACGCAATGCCAAGGGGCGCATTTTTCTCGTTGCGCTGGTGGTTTATGCCGCGAATTATGCCGCCATGATGATCTTCGAAATCATGTTTGGCGCGATCGCGAGTGCTGGTGCGTTGCTGTTCGTTACAACCCATCTGAGCCTGACGACTCAGATCGTCGCAGCTTCGGTTCCCGGCGTGTTCTTCTTGGGCGGGCTTCTATTATTGATGGGAGCGATGTGGACAACGTTCGTCGTGGCATTCACAGTTGTGTATCGCGACCAGCGGGTGCGCCTCGATCCCAAGCCCACGCCCCACGCCGCGGACTGGATCGGATGAGTGGCGGGTGTTGATTTTCGGGTGTTCGGAGCTGATTCCGGTGCGAGATTTCTCGAGGATGGCGCGGCTTCCCTGAATCCCCTCCCCGTCCCGGCTCATCTGAGAAAATAGTGAAAGTGAGCAGGAACCCTCAATCATTCGGGCGGCGTGAGTCGCTGGTTGCTCTCGGCGCCGCCGTCGCGCTGATCTGTTCCCCGTTTGCGGCCCGCGCTCAGTCTGGAAACGCGTCCTCGGCCACCAACCCTTATTGGGGCAGCGTGACCGCGCAACCGGTCACCAGTGAGACGCTCAAGCTATCGCTCGACGACGCCGTCAAACGCGGTCTCCAGAACAACCTTGGCCTGAGAGAAGCCCAGGACAATCAAAAGACGCTGCATGGCGAGCGCAATCAGGCCCTGCAGGAGTTTCTGCCAACCATTACCGTCTCCGGCGATATGAAGTATGCCCAGAACGACCTGGTGGCTCTCGGTTTCAACCCCGCAGAAGTGAAGGTATTTGCGTCCATTATTCCGGGGCTCTCGGCAAGCGCGTTCTCTCCCATCACGCGCGACAACCTGACTGAAGGAGTGGCGCACCTTGACTGGACGATGTTCTCGGGTCCGGTCATTGCCGGCTGGCGCGCTGCCGGCGCTGCTCTGCGCTCGTCGTATTACGCCATGATGTCGGCACGCGGCGAGGTCGTTCAGCAAGTGGCCACCATCTATCTACGCTCGATTGCTGACCGCGCCGAGGTGGAAAACGCCAAGGCCCAGGTTGCCGAGGCGCAAGTGCTTTACGATCACGCTCACCAGGAGCATGCGGCGGGAACGGTGGCAAATCTCGATGAACTGCGTGCGAAGGTGGAGCTGCAGACCCAAAAGCAGTCCGAGATCAGCGCGGAAAACCAGCTTGCCAAGGACCTCATTCAGCTTAAGCGCGAGATCGGCATCGAGCCGGGACAGAGCATCGAACTCACTGACCAGGCCCCTTACAGCGAGTTGGCCGAGCAAACCCCCGAAGAGCTGATGGCGATCGCCTACCAGGATCGTCAGGACTACCAGAACCTCAAGAATCAGACCGTCGAGTTCAAGGCTGTACACAATGCCTATCGCGCCCAGCGCCTGCCCACGCTCAGCTTCAACAGCTACTACGCCGAGACGGCGGTTGACGGCTTCGGGACGCGCGGCAACTTCACGGCGTATGGAACCATCAAGCTGCCCATCTTCCGTGAGGCCGGGATTCGCGGCAACGAAGACGCTTCACTGGCGCAAATGCACGCGGTGAATAACCAGTTTGCCGATCTGCACAGTCACATCGACCAGCAGGTCCGCTCGGCTCTCCTTGATGTTGCTTCGAATAAGAAGCTGGTTGACGTGGCGCGATCTAACGTGGATCTGGCCACGCAGGCGCTGAGCGACGAAACCGACCGCGTGAACTCAGGTGTTGATGACAACCTGCCCCTCGTTGAGGCACAGGCCTCGCTGGCAGCCGCGCAGACCAATCTTATCGAGAGCCTCTACCAGTACAACCTGTCAAAACTGGCTCTGGCGCGCGCTGCCGGAGTGCTGGAGCAGCAGTATCGGGTGTACCTGGGTGAGAAATAGCTACATTTGAGTGGCTTAGCAGCGATGCGATGGCCTGCCCTCCGATGGATTACCAGCTATGGAGTCAGTTTGAGGGAATGCCCCGAAGGGGCTGAAGCCCCCGCTTGTGTTGCGGATTTGGCGGCACGGGTAAAGCCGTGCTCCTTTCAAAACAGATTCAAAGCTGCCCACTCGATATCACCAATATTTTCACCAAAACGGTGATATTATTGGTGAAAGAGGGAGCGATGAGGGCAACGGTATCGCTGGACGACGAACTGGTGAGGACCGCTCAGGAGCTCAGCGGCTTGACCGAAAGAACTGCGCTGATGAGAAGAGCGCTCGAAGCGCTGATTCATCAGGAAGCTTCACGCAGGCTTGCGGCTCTTGGTGGAACGATGCCGGACCT
>JASHVU010000659.1 GCA_030044455.1 Acidobacteriaceae bacterium
ATTCCATCACGGTGCAAAGTCCCTCGCCCGGCGGAGGCACATCGAACGCGCTGCAGTTCGAGGTCGATACTTCAGGCGGCGGGTCGCCCTCGTTCGGACAAACCACGGCCACAGTGAGTCCGGGGCAGTCGGCCACGTTTTCGGTCACCCTGCCTTCTACGGCAACATCAGTAACGGCAAATTGCCTGAATCTGCCGAGCGGCGCCGCGTGCAGTTTTTCGTCCACGGCCAGTACGATGACGATCGCGACCTCTACATCCACCCCCGCGGGAACCTACCAGGTGACAATGGTCTTTACTGAGACGGTGGCCGGCGCAGCTTCCTCGTTCATCTTCCTGCCCATCCTCGTCCCGCCGCTCTTGCTGCTCCGGAAGAAGTGGACCGCAGGCAGGGTCTGGTTCACAGCCTGCTTGGGCCTTGTCCTGCTTGTCGTGTCAGCCAGCATCGGCTGCGGAGGCGGCGGAGGAGGAGGGACCGGCGGCACCGCCCCACCCCCTCCGGCCACCCACCAGGTAACCACTTCGGGCGTGGTGACACTGACTGTCCAGTAGCCGCCACGCGGGCGGCCGGTAAATATGCGATCAGGGATTTGTCGCTCGCTGCGGCTTTTATTCCCCCTCAGATGAAATTATCTCTGCGTGTGGAGGTGGATCGGAGAGCTCCGCATTCACTTTGACGGGTATCGACTTTCACGTCTTTCCTGCAAAGTTTCACCCATTGCGAAAATCCACACCGTTTGAGGCCATCGCCTTCGCCGTGTAACCGGTTATTGTTACAGATCTGTTAAAATCGCACCTGACAGAGAGATCGGCACTCCTCCTTAAGCCCCGCCGAAAGTCAATTATGATCCTCTACCTGATGCGTCATGCCAATGCCGGAGTCTATCGCGGCAATCCTCTCCTTGACACCAAACGCGGCCTCATCAAAGAGGGTAAAGATCAGTGCATGCTGATGGCGCGTGTGCTGAGTGCGCTCAAAGTCCAGCTCGACGTAATTGTTTCGAGCCCGCTGAAACGCGCCCTGCAAACAGCGCAGTTTGTGGGCACCGAAATGGGCTACGACGCCAAGGTCGAGGTCAGCCCTGCGCTCGGGCTGAATGCCAGTTACTCTGATTTCCAGACGCTCGTGGCAAAGTACGCCAGCCGGGACGGCGTGCTTATGGTGGGCCACAATCCCAATCTGTGGCAGTTCCTGGGGCACATGATTACAGGCAACGGCGGTGCGGCAATTCGCATGCGCAAAGGGTCGGTTGCCCGAATCGATATGGAGAACCATCCACCACGGCTGCAGTGGCTCATCGATCCACGCTCGGCGCGCGCCATTTACGCCAGCGTCACAAAGAGTTCCCGCCCAAAAACCTCGCGGAAGTAACCCGCCTCGCGTCGCAGCGACCAGATTTCAAGCTCCGCTCCGGTGCGTCCCGGCTCGACCTCAAGGTAAACCCGCTTGGGGTAGACCTTCACGGCTACGCGCAGAACGTCGCTTGCGCGGTCCTGGTTGAGCGCCACGGCCAGCCGCAGCAACACCACGGCACGGTGCACATTCTGGTGCTCCTGGGCCGGAATGTTGCGCAGTGCGCGATCGCCGGGCTGCGGGCGGCTCTTGCCCAGGTAGCGCGCAATCGCCGAAACAATCGTCCGCTGCATTTGCGTATAGCCGTAAATCTCGGTGCTCGAAACGATGTATTGCGTGTGCCGGTGATGGCCCTGATGGTTGATGAACTTCCCGGTATCGCACAGGACTGCCGCGGCTGCAATCCAGCTCTCGTACTCCGGCGGCAATTCGTGCAGGTGCCTGAGTTCGTAAAAGAGTTGCATCGCGTGCGCGCGCACCGGCTCGGCCTGCTTTGTGTCCACGCCGTAACGCCGCGCCGTGGCCAGCACGCTTTCCCAGCGCTCGTGCTCAAACTCTCGATGCGCCTTGGCGCGCGCGTCTTGGCCGGCCAGCATCTGCGCCAGGATTCCGTCGCGCAGGCCCAAGGGTGAGTAACGGAAACCGCGCAGCCCGAAGCACTCAAGCAACTCGGCGTAGACCTCGGTGCCGGCCACAATGATTTCGGCACGGCGAGGGCCGATTCCCTGAATTGCTTCGCGTTCAGGCAGCGACATTTTGCAAAGTTTGCCGGCCAGCTTGCGAACGGCGGCGGTGGGGACTTCGCTCGAAGCAGCAGACTTAGCCCTGCCCCGCAAGCCCGAGGATTTCCCTTTGATATCAATGGCTCCCGCGGCCCATGCATCGGAAAGCGCAGCCGCCGTGCCCGAGGTGGCAATCACCTGCGGCGCCCGCCCCGATTGAATTCTGCGATGCGCACGGCGCAGTTCGCGCCCAATTAACTGGCGCATGCGCGCGAGACCATCTTTCGTTGGGGGATCGGCGCTCAGGAACTGTTCCGTCAGTCGCACCGCGCCCAGCGGAAGGCTGATGGTTTCCACAATGCGCTTGTGCTCAGAGAGCGTGATCTCGCA
Source organism: Acidobacteriaceae bacterium (assembly GCA_030044455.1). GTDB lineage: Bacteria > Acidobacteriota > Terriglobia > Terriglobales > Acidobacteriaceae > Telmatobacter. Next base: position 2,466 of record JASHVU010000659.1, read on the forward strand.
GCTGCCGCCGCCAAGGTCGACCAGCAGGACCCGGCCGCCTGTTCCCGGCTCGTTGCTCGTCACTCCCAGGTGAATCAGGCGGCCTTCTTCCAGCCCCGATATGATTTCGAGATTCCACCCCGTCTCAGCCTTCACCCATGCCTGGAAGGCCGCGCCGTTACGGGCGTCGCGCATGGCCGAGGTTGCCACCACGCGGATCTGGTCGACGCCATGCGACTGCACCGCGCGCTGGAATCGCTTGAGCGCGCGCAGCGTGGCCGCCATGGCCTCTGGCGATACCAGTCCCGATTCGAAGACGCTCGTGCCCAGCCGCGTCACTTCGCGATCCTCGGCCAGCGTCTTTAACTGGTGCGCTACGACGCGCGCGATCTTGAGTCTGCATGAATTGGAACCGATATCGATGGCGGCAAATGTGGGCATGGCGTCGTGCGATGCGCTCCGTGGGGTGAGAGACGACCCTTCGCCAAGATACACGACGGAGGCTCATCTGCCGCAGCGAAGAGATGATCGCGAAGCGGGAACAGATTGGAACTTTGTTTACGGGACGGTCGCGTTAACCGTGGTGCTCACTTCCTGTACCGGCGACGTATTACCGCCATTGCCGGACTGGTTGCCCGCGGTGATGGTGTAGGGGTAAGTTCCGGACGTCATTCCATTGCTGTTTCCACCACAAGCCGAGATTGCCAGCAGGATTGCGAACGCACAGATGGCGAGTAGCAGCGCGCTGAAACGGCCCCTGAACTGGCGCCGGAATCCAAACCCAAACAAAAAAACGCCGGCCAACGAGACGATCGCCGTCGATGGCCCAATGCGGCTGGCCTTTTGCCGGTCAAGCGGTATCGCCGAACCGTAGGGATAGAAAGTCACGGTGCCTGAGTAGGTTTGGCCCTCGTTCACCTGAATCCCGGCTACGGGGCCACCACCGCACTGAGGAATCTTTGCATCGGTGGCTGGGCCGGTATACTGGCAGGTCACCCAAAGGGTGCCGGTCATGGGTGTTCCAGTTACAGTCCAGGAACTTGAGCCATTCCCGCTCATCGGCATGGTGACGTTTGTAGCCGCAATGGCATAAGCCGGAGCTGCGGCGGCAGGAGTGGAAATTGTCAATTGGAAGAACGCGACCAGGACCGCAAGTAAGGGTGTCGACATCCACCGACGGAATCTCATGGTTCAAGCCTCCCGCTGGGAACGATCTTCAGGAATCTGTATAAATTAGACGCCGAAAGGCGCGAGCGGTAAACCCGCCTTGCGGAATTTAGCCGAGGGAATCGTTGCGGCCGGCGCGTTTAACGCGCGTAGACGGCACTCGCCGTCCGATCATGGCTCTCGAACCAGCCAACCACGCGGCGTTCGTACTCTTCGGGCGCGGTCGAAATGGCGCCGCAGTGGCCCGCGCCCGCCGGCTCCCAAAGCTGCGCTCCGGGATCGGCAGCCTTGATTCGCTCCGAGTTAATGGGAGGCAGATTGTTGTCGGCAAGGCCGTGAATCAGCAGGATGGGAACATGCGAGTG
>JASHVU010000660.1 GCA_030044455.1 Acidobacteriaceae bacterium
CATGGTGGCAGAACTGCACGGGTGCAGGACGCTTCAGAAGATGATGTGGTACTTGCATCTCGCGCAGGAGCGCACGCTTCGGCGATAGACTGTCTGGTCACGTTCAGCGAACGGAACGGACATCAGAGCGCTGCGCGAAGGGGAACCAAACAAACGAAAACGGTAAGGCATTAAGAGAAGTAGTTATACAGCGGAGAGGTGGCAGAGCCCGGTTGAATGCACCTGACTCGAAATCAGACATAGTCGCAAGGCTATCGGGGGTTCAAATCCCTCCCTCTCCGCCAGCAATCTTGCTAACCCGTGCAGGCACCTTTGCCCCAGGCAAATTCCAAGAGAACGATGGATTCTGCCTTGATGCACGTCGAATGGCCTGAACAGTTACGCATGGTGAAGGGCCTGCCGATGGGCGAGACGGAGAAGAAGCGTACAACCAGAACACCAGTCTTTGCAAAGCTTCTCAGTAAACGATCCGAACTCCAGTGGCGAGCCGGGGGCCACCCGAAGTACATCATGAGGCGAATCGCGAGAAGGAAACGCGCCGAAGAGATTCATGCCAGGCCATGAATGTCTCCGCCAGCACGCGGTTCTTGACGCGTGGTGCTGAACGCTTCAGCCTTCAGAATCTTGCCGCCTTCCTCGATCACGTACAGTCGATTCACTTCAAGGTTTGTCAATGTGTCCATGGTCCCGGAGGGCCAGCGGATTTCGACCAGGTCGACCTTTCTGGCGTCGCCGAGACCGAAGTGAATGCGCAGATCGCCGGCCGAGAAGTATCCGTTTGAAGAGCGAACCTCGTCGATTTGCGTGAGGGGAGATCCCGCCTTGGCGGCGAGCACGGGCGTGCCGGTCTCAGCCACCACCTTCAGCCGCGCACCAATGCCGCTGCGGTTCGACCTGGTTCCCACGGTGCGAATCTTGATCCACGTGCGGTTCAGCGTGGAGTCGCAGCGCAGCAGTTGCGGAAAGGCGTTGACGCAGTTCACCACCGCATCGAGATCGCCGTCATTGTCGTAATCACCCACGGCGAAGCCGCGCGCCTTGGCGGGCGCAGTAATACCGCTGCCGCCGATGAGGCTCACATCCTCGAATTGGCCATTGCGCAGATTGCGATAAAGGTACTTTGGCTCGGCATAGGGCGCGTCTACCTCGGTTCCATCCACTTCAGGGTAGACGTGACCGTTGGCCACCAGAATATCGAGCCAGCCATCGTTATCGATGTCGATAAAGCTCACACCCCACCCCAGTAGCCGCGTGTTCATTCCCAAGCCGGCCTGGTAAGTGCGATCGTCGAAGGAACCCTCGCCCAGGTTCAGAAAGAGAGAGTCGGTGTCGCCGGCGAAATTTGTCTTCACAATGTCGAGAAGGCCGTCGCGGTTGTAGTCGCCGGCTGATACACCCATGCCCGCCTGCGGCTTGCCATCGGGGGAGTAAGCCACGCCTGCTTCAACAGCCTGATCTTTGAATGTGCCATCCTTTTGATTCACGTAATAGGTGGAAGCGGTGGAATCGTTGGCTACGTATATATTGGGCCAGCCGCTGTTGTCGAAATCAGCTGCGACGACACCCAGGGCATAGGTGCCGAGAGCCGTACCCATGCCGCTTTTTTCGCTCACATCGGTAAACGTGCCGTTTCCGTTGTTGTGGTAGAGCAGGTTTTTGCCGCCCTCCAGGCCCGGCGGCCCGCAGGCAACTTGAATGCCTTTGTAGGTGCAATTGGCATCCTCCGGTAAAGGCGCGGTTTTCAGATCAAGGTCGATGTAATTGCCCACGAAAAGGTCAAGATGCCCGTCGCGATCATAGTCGAGAAACGTGCAACCGGAATTCCACCGCAGCCGGTCTTGGAACAGCCCGGCCTCTTTGGTCACATCGGTGAAGGTGCCGTTGCCGTTGTTTCGGAAGAGCGCGTTTTGGCCGTAGTAGCTCACAAACAGATCGTTCCAGCCGTCGTTGTTGTAATCGCCCACGCAGCATGCCTGACCCCAGCCGGAGCGCGCCAATCCAGCCTTCGAAGTCACATCGGTAAAAGTGCCGTCGCGATTGTTCTTGAACAGGTGACATACAGGCTCATGGCCTTTAGGAAAGCCTTCCAGCCTCCAACCGTTGACAAGAAAAATGTCTAACCAGTCGTCCTGGTCGTAATCGAAGAATGCGGCGCCGCAGCCGGTAGTCTCGAGCAGATACTTATTGCGGTGCTCGCCGCCAAATAGGGTTTCCGCGTTAAGGCCAGCTTCCTTGGCTACGTCGACAAACTGAACGCTCAGTGGCGTGCCGGTGACCGGCGATGGCGCCGCCTTGGGCGCGGGCCGGGCCGGCGCCGAATACACTTCGCGCGCCGCGCCCGCAGGCTTTTGTGGCGGCGCGGACTGCCCTCCATTCAAGCTAAACGCGGGACGTGCCAATCGGAGAACCTCTTCCAACGGCAAAACCAGTGCGGTCCGGGAGAGCGAATTCAAAAAGCGGCGGCGGGTAAACGGCAAAACAAATCTCCTTCATTGGGCGGAAGCCAGACTCTTTGCCTTGGCGCGCTCGGCGGCTGCGTCCTCCACGCGTCCCTGGCGTTCATAGGCAATGGCCAGTTGAAGGTGCGGCTCGGCAAAGGTCGGATCGGCGGTAATCGACTCCTGGTAACGCGCGATGGCGTCGGCAATCTGGCCGCGCAGCATCAACTGGTTTCCGGCATTGAGAGCAAAGTCTGCCCGTTGCCGGTTCACGGCCGCGCGGCTCAGGTCAGCAGCCTGGCGACGGAATTCGGCGGTCTGGCTGCGCAGTTCTTTCATCTGGCTGCGCAACTGGTCGGCTTTTTGCTGATCACCGGCCGCGTCCGCGGCATTGGCCTGTTGCTCCAACGTTGCCGCCTGTTCGGCCAGAACACTCGCCAGTGTGACTCGCGGGCCGGGTTGGGCCGGAAGCAGCGAAATGGCCTTCTTGAGCGCCTCCGCGGCTTCGTCGAGCCGGGAATCCTGTTTCAGCGTGCTCCCCAAAATGGCCCAGGCATCGCCGTTGTCGGGTCGCAGCGCAACGGCTTTTTTGAATTCCACAACCGCCTGGTCCAATTTGCCGGTCTGCATATACAGGATGCCAAGTGTGTATGGGGGATCCTGCAAGCTTGGGTCCAATTGCCCGGCGCGAGTCAGCTCCGCAATTGCATCGTCAAAGCGATCCCTGAATTTTAAGGCTACGCCAAGGTCGTAATGGAGCTCGGCGTCGTTGGGGTTCAATGCCAGCGCTTTTTCGAAGTCCCCAATCGCATCGTCGAATGAGGAAAGCTGGATGTGGGCCACGCCAAGGTTTTTGTAGGCAGCCGCGTTGTTCGCATCCTGGGCCAGTGCGCGCTCAAGCACCTGGAGCGCATCCTTGGCGTTGCCGGTGAGCGTCAGCGCGAGTCCGAGGTTATCGAGCGCGGTCAGATTGTGTGGGTCGCACGCAACGGCCTGCTGAAACCAGGGGATTGCCTCCTGTTGCCGGCCCAGCCGTTGCAGCGCCATGGCCAGCTCCAACTGCACGCCGGGCAGGGACGCATCAATCTTCACTGCGTTAGCGAACTCCTGTGCGGCATCGTCGTCGTTGCCCATCGCGGCCAGCGTGCGCCCATATTCAAGCAAAGCCTCGCCGTTGGACGGAGCAATCCGGACTGCGCTTTCGAGTTCTCCGCGCGATCCAACGAGATCGCGCTGATGGCGCAGGAGAATGCCCAGGTGAATGCGCGCATGTACGTAGCTGCCATCGAGATTGATCGACTCCTCAAACTTGCTTCGCGCCTGATCCCACTCGCCCAACTGCGCATACAGCGAGCCGACGTCGTCATCGAGATCCGCGCGGGGCCCGGTGAGCGTTTCTGCCGCGGTAAGCTGTTGAATGGCCTGATCGGGTTGGCCGGCGGCGACCAATGCGCGGGCGAATGCTTCATAAAAAGCGGCATTGACAGGCTGCTGTGCAGGCTCCTTCGATCGCTGAAGCGCTGCGGCAAAATGAGGAATCGCGATCGCCGCCTGACCTGCCTGCGCCAGAGCGAGCGCAAGATTGCTTTCGATCGCGGCATCGCCGGGCTTGAGTTTTTCGGCAGTCTCGAACTCTTTTACCGCCTCAACCGGCTGGCCCAGCTCGACCAGCACCGTGCCCAGCGCTTGGTGCCCCTCGGGAATCTGCGGTGCAAGCCGCGCCGCTTTGGCAAACTCGGTCCGCGCCAGCTCCAGGTTGCCCGCCTGCTGTGCCGCAAATCCAGCGTGGAACGCCGCATCGGCTTCCTTGATGGCTTGCGCATCTTGTTTTGCCTGCGCTGCAAGCCGCAGAGGCACAATCAACGCGGCGCAAAGCGTGACTCTGAAAACCATCGTGCAGGCCGAACGCATCGTCCTATTTCTCAATTCTCTCCTGGGCAGCGCTGTGGGCCCCGTCGTTCTGCAGATCCACCACCATCTTGAATTGTCGATTGGCCTCATCCAGCTGCCCCGTCGCCTTATAAGCCTGGCCCAGCAGATTGTGGGTGATGTAATTGGCAGGGTCCATCTGCACGGCGCGCACCAGGTAGTGCAGCGCCTGGATGGGCTGCTTGAGCTTGAGAAAGGTCTCACCCAGCAGAATATACGGCCCGGTAGAGTTCGGCTCCAGCAGCACGGCGCGGTCCAGCGACTGCTGTGCGTCAGTGAGCTGTCCGTTGCGAAGATAGGCATCGCCGAGCCGGTCATACAGAGTCGCGTCGAGCGGATTGATGGTGCGCTCGGCCTCCAACTGGTGAATGGCTTCGGGGATATCGCCCTTGGCCAGAGAGGCTTCGCCCAACAACTCGTGTGCCAGCGGCAATCGCGGATTGAGCTCAAGCGCCTTTGCCGCCTCCACTTCGGCCTGGTCGCGGATTTCGCGGCGCAAGAACATGCGGCCGGCCAGGAGATAAGCCTCCGCCGAGTCAGGGGAAAATCCATACTGCGCGGCAAACGAGTGTCGTGAGTCGTCGTAACGCTGCACGTCAGCATAGCAGAGCGCCAATACGTAGTCCGGATCCACATTGGCCGGCTCCACTGCGGCGTGAGCTTTCTCGAGGTACGGGATTGCCTCCGCCGGGCGTCCCACGCGGAACAGGCTCACCCCGTGCATCTCGATCGACTCTCGATCGTCGGGGTCCTGCGACTCAGCTTTCGTGAAGGCCGCGATGGCTTCGGGAAAATGCTCACTCTGATACAAAATGATGCCGCGCAAACGCTCGACGCCAGCCGGTTCCGGCGATTGGGCTGCTAAAAGATTCAATTGCGCCAGAGCCTTTTCCAACCGGCCCCGGGCGGCAAGCTCTTGCGCCGACGCAAACGATGGCGCCGTGGCTTCTGCGCTCGTCTGCCCTCCGTTTTGCTGCGCCTCGCCGGACGGAGCAAACGTAAGTATGGTAAATAAAATTACAGCGATCGCTCGGGGCAGCATGGTGCGGACCTGATCTCCAGTTTAAAACCGATTCCATTCACTCCGCTTGCGATGAGGCATTCGCAGCGTCGCAGATCCGAGCACACGGCGTCTCGCCGGAGTCCACTGCTACAGCATGGCAACCGCGCCTAAATGAAGGAGGGGAGCCGAAGCTCCCCTCTCGGTTGAATGCCGCCGGACCGCCGGTCAGTACTGCAAGCGAAGGCTGAATTCAAGCTGGCGCGGACCGAAGTCCTGGCTTTGCCCGTAACCCTGTCCGCCCGAAGTGATGGTTCCGGCGCTTTCGATATTGCCACCGGGGTTTCCCGAAGCGATATGGTTAAACACGTTGAAGGCGTCCATACGGAATTTGCCGGAGACGCGCTCCCACAACGTGAACTGCTTGGTAATAGCCATGTCTGTGCCAAAGAACCTTGGCCCGCGCAAAGTGTTTTGGCCTACGTTGCCGAAATTGTCGGTTCCGGGACAATAAAAGACGCCTGTGATGCCGCCGTTTGCTGACCCGCAGGGGAGTTGGTATGTCTGATAGAAAGTGCGCACGCCGACTCCGCCGGAGGTGGGAGTAAAAGCGGACAGGTGGGTTTTGAGATGCTCCCCTTGGACAATGCCCGGATCGCAGGGTCCATTGGGAACGGCCGAGCCGCATTCACTGTAAGTGGCCGTGAACGGCAAGCCGCCCGCCCAGTTCGTGGCGTCGCTTATCTGCCAGCCACCCACCAGCTCGTCGGTGATGCCGTTGCCGCCAGTTAAGAACTGCTTGCCTTTGCCAAAGGGCAGATCGTAGCTGCCGTAGCCGATCAGTTGCTGGCGACGCACGTTGCTATCGCGCATATGGGCAACCGAGTGACTCCAGGTGTAGTAGTCTGAGGCCTCGTCGAAGGAACTGGCCCACACGTAATTCGAGGTGAAGCTTATGCCCTTGTGGTACTGCTGGGCCAATGTGACCTGCAAGGCATCATACTCGGTGTTCTGATTGTCCCCGTTGTATTGAATACCGGAGGTCCAACCGCACATGCCGGCGGTGAGATTGGCATCGCCATCGATCGCCCGAAGGCTGGTAAGCGAAACGTAGTTTGGATCGCGACAGGCTGCCAGCGACCCTCCGTAATAGCGTGTCAGGTATTTGCTGTTCGACGTCTGATTGTTCGGGAAGGGCGGCGCGGAGGGCGCAGAGGGATTGTAAGTTAATGTTTGCCCGTTAATGCTGAATTGCCC
>JASHVU010000661.1 GCA_030044455.1 Acidobacteriaceae bacterium
GGCATCGTGCGAGTCGAAATTGAAATGCAAGAGGCGCTCAACACAATCGGGCAATTGCGCGCGCGGGTAGAGCGTGCCGGTATCGCTGGCAATCGCGAGTACAACAATGGCTGGCACACGACCATCGATCTTGAAAACATGATGATCGTATCTGAAGCAATTACCCGTGCGGCACTGCTGCGAAAGGAAAGCCGCGGCGCGCAGTTCCGCGAAGACTTCCCCGGTAAAGACTCGGAGTGGGGAAAAAACAACATCGTCATCCGGCTCGGCGCGGACGGAGAAATGCTAGTCGAGAAGCGCGCACTTCCGCCGATTCCGGATGAGTTGAAGGCCGTGATCGAGGAGATGAAATAGCGAGGAGACGTTACAGATGGCCACACCGGCGACATTTCGCATCTGGCGCGGAGATCCTGCAGGCGGCGCGTTTCAGGATTACTCAATCGGCGTTGAAGAAGGAATGGTCGTTCTGGATGCCGTGCACCACATCCAGGCGCAGCAAGCAAACGACTTAGCGGTGAGATGGAATTGCAAAGCCGGAAAATGTGGATCGTGCTCCGCCGAGATCAACGGCATGCCCAGGCTCATGTGCATGACCCGGCTAAGCGACATCGACCTGAGTATGCCCGTCATTCTGGAGCCGATGCACACGTTTCCGGTCATCCGCGATTTGGTCACCGATGTTTCCTGGAATTTCCGCGCCAAGAAAACCATCAAGCAATTCAAGCCCCGCCCGCCCGACGCAGCCGACGGCACATGGCGCATTCAGCAGGCTGACGTAGAGCGCGTGCAGGAGTTTCGCAAGTGCATCGAGTGTTTTCTCTGCCAGGACGTGTGCCACGTTTTACGCGAACATCACAAGCAGGACGAGTTTGTTGGCCCGCGGTTGCTCGTCTACGCCGCCGCCCTCGAAATGCATCCACTCGATACAGAGGACCGGGTCAGCGATTTGCGGCACATGCACAATATCGGTTACTGCAACATCACAACCTGCTGCAGGCAGGTATGCCCCGAATCGATTACGATTACCGAGAACGCGATCATTCCGCTCAAAGAGCGCGTCGTGGACCGTTACTTCGATCCTCTGAAGCGGCTCTTCCGCATCCTCTGACTGATCCGCAGCTCCTTCGAATCCGGCAGAGATTTGCTATCTTGGTGGCGTGTCCTGGGCGTCGAAGGGAACGAGTTCCGGTTCTAAACCTTCCCATTTGTAGTCTTGATTTTGAAGCAGGCGCACGCAGCGATTCCAGCGAAGGATGGCATCATCGTTTCCTGCAGGACGGATTCTCTCAGCCTCAGCGAAAGAGTGCAGAGCATGGTCAAAGAGCGCAAAAAGTGAACGAGGCGGTTGGCCGGCTTTGAGTTGCGCTTTCGCGCGTCGCTCATGCAGAATCCCGGTGTAGTAGAGTCGCTCGTACGGATCCTTGAGCTGTCGGAAGATCTCTTCGGCTTCCCGGTAGCGATCGGTCCCGTGGCCGGTGAATTGATCTGTAAGGGCGAGCCCGAGTAACCGCAATGCCAGTTGATGCTCCGGCTCGATGGCCACGATATCGCGACAGATGGACTCTGCCTCTTCCGGTTCGTTGAGCGAGCGATAGAGTTCGGCCTTCTCAATAGCCTCGCCAATCCCAGCCGTCGAAATTTGCTTCACTTTATATTCCATCTGCCATTCCCTCCACGCGCAGATCTACCTGGCGCCGTAAATCCTGTGAGTCGAGCCGCATCTCCCTGCCTCGAAAATCCACCGAAGGGCGGGATCGAGAGCCAGGTGCGGCTAAAGCTAATGCGCGCACAAAGCGAATCCATCTCAGGGATCTGCGGTACACGATTGCCGTTTGCCGCCTCGCATTGGTTATCGCTCCGAAAACCCTGAGCGGCGCACCTGCGAACGAGTCTTCGGCAGCGCTCGGCTTCCCTATTCTTTTCCGATCTTCTGTGAGATGAATTGCTTCAAATCGTCCGCTATCCCAAAGCCGTGAGTTTCAACGATAATCATCGTGCCAGATTACTTGGCCACGAAATTATGCCTCTTTGTCCTAGGCATAGTCCAGACTTGACTTGACAATCAGGTTACGCCCGACGAAGCCCCTCTACAGGATTTTGCCACTCCGCCAGCTAGCGTGTCGCGAAAGTGCAGACGCCAGTGACCTGCCCCGTTCTCCGCACGCTGCGTGATGAGCGCGTGGCGGTGATCGTGCCATCTGCCAATGACGTTCGCTTTCTTGCGCACGGTTTAACGATCCCGCGGGCGGTGAGCATCTTCAAGCTCATAGGCCTTATCGATCTTTCGCCGTGCAGAATGCTTGAGTTTGTTCTTCTTGCGAAGCCATGCCCGAATCAGTTCACCGGGGTCGCCAAGCAATGTGAGCGGAAACCGAGCTTCATCGTTGATGCTCTTCGGTGCTACGAACTCCTTCAAGCAGCCGACGATGGATACCGATCAGCTGTCGCGGAGAAGAGTGAGTTCGAGGAGCGAGAGGAGTCGCTTGCTGCGGAAGGTGAGATAGGATGTAACCCGTACTGATTCTGCTTTGCAATGGCCACGGCACAAAATCCACCACATTTGCCTGATTTTCGGGGATTTTAAAGCTTCAGAAGCTTCGCAAGTTATTGATTAATTGGCTCCTCAGGTAGGACTCGAACCTACAACCCTTCGGTTAACAGCCGA
>JASHVU010000662.1 GCA_030044455.1 Acidobacteriaceae bacterium
TGGCCTCGTTGATGGTCTCGATCGTGTACTGAGCGAAGAGCGAATCTCCCCAAGCGATGAGGTTGTCGAGATAGGCCATTACCGTTTTGAGCATGTAAGCCGTGGGTCGGTATTGCGCCACCACCCAGGGTTGGAATGGGTTCTGCATCCAGGCGTTTATGCTGGCTACGGTTTGCTGATAGAGCACCGGGTCCTGAGGTTGCGAAAGGTTGATAAGGATGCTTTGGATCATCTCCACATCGTCGTATTGGAATGGCGCGACCTTCCAGAACCTCTCCGGCGTTGGGCCCGGACCGTTGTCGGTGGGATTGAAGATGTAGTGAAACCAGTTTTGCGCGTCCTGGTACTGCTGATTCTGGCTCAGGTGAATGGCGATCATCAGCGGCGCATGGAAGAAGATCTCCCAGTTGTAGAGCGCATACGGGCCCGAGGTAGTGAAATCGAGATTCTTCACCGGGTACGGCTGGAGAACGAAGTCAGGGCTCGGGTTGTAAGCAGTTTGTGGGTTGGTGGCAGTTGGACCGAAGATCGGCTCCCAGAAAAATGGGAGAGGCAGGCCGCTCGAAAGGATCACGCTGGTGTTGTTGGGAAGATCGACCGAGGAGCCGTCGTTGGTCAACACGGCCAAGACCGCGCCGTTGGGCAATGTCGCTTCCGTTGAATCGAGAACGATGGTACTGGTCCCCGGCGCCTGGATGCCGCTCGTTCCCGTGTAAGGGATCGCACCGGGCAAGGCGAAGTTGAGGGCCGCGGTCAAATTGCCCGATGTGCCGTTGAGATAGGAAACCGCGGTTCCCGCAGCGATGCTCACGTTGGTCGCGTCCGGCAGATTGAGCGGTGTTCCGGCCGTTAGGGCCACTGACGTGCCGTCGGGGCGGGATCCGGATACATTCGCCGCCAGCACCGCACGCGTGCTGTTGGGCTGCACCTGGATGGGCTGAGCGCTCGTCGGCGGATTAGGCTGCGGCATAAACAACGTATCGCCGCTTTCCAACTCCGATACACCGCCCTGGTTTAAAAGCTGAATCAGCGAGAGCGGCACGCCGGAGACGAAGGCGCGGTCTCTTCCCACATAAGGATGAAAGAAAGGATAGAACTGGTAGGAGACGCTCTCCTGCAGCGTCACCGTGGATTCGACCGGTTGCCACGTGCCTGCGGTGGTGTAAGTTTGATAGGGCCGGACGTCCTGGTCCACGGTATTGTGAAAGCTGTCATTCGCAATCATCGCCATGCTCTTCTCCTTGCCATTCCTGCCGTCAGTCGCTTTCAGTCTTCGCCTCAGCTCAACGTTTAGCCGGCTTTCCCGGCGCAGTGGGTACGGCCTTGGCCAGCGCGGAAATCTGGCTACTGGTGAGTCCGCCTGGACGTAACACGACCCCCATCGGTTGCGATGTGCGCGCGCCCCCAGCTGCGGCGTTCGCAGCTATCTTGGCCGCGCTCACGGCCGGTTGCGAATTCGCATTAATGCCTCCAGCCTTGCCCACGATCGTTCCGTTGTAGAGCACGGTTGTATCGGGCGAGGTGAGCCAGTCGGGAGAGATCTTCATGGGAAAGTTCGAACTGGACTGATCGACGGGCAGTGGCGTGGTGGGGCCGGCCGTGGGCGCCTGCGCCTTGATCGCGAGTCCATTGAGATACGAGCCGCTTGTAATCGATGCGCTCGGCGACGCAAAGTTGACGGCCCACCGCGTCCAGCTGGTGATCGTCGTCTCCGTTAGTTGTGGTTGTACATAAAACGTCATCTCGTCGGTAGTGTTGGGATCGGAGGTGTCCTTGTAGAAGAACGGGCTCACCAAGCTTCCGGCCTGCACGTAATCCGGCTGTGTTGGATCGAGAAACGGCGCGGGGACCACGGGATTGGAGCAGGGCAGCAACGAGAAGCTGTTCACGGTTTGCAGGATCGGCTCAGTCGTCGTGGTTCCACTTCCAGTGGAGTTGAAGGTGTTCTGGAATGTCGCCGAGAGCGAGCCGGAACCGGTGTACATTGTGGCATCGACGCCGGTGGTATCGTAGGGGTTCATCGGCGCGAAGTTTAAGAAATCTTCATTCAGCACCAAGTCGCAGTTCTTGCTGGTGACGCGGAACGAATAGTTCGGCAGCGGGAGGGGGCCCGGGTTTGCCCCAAATCCAAATGCATACGCCAGAAGCTCCGCCAGCCACGCCTCCGCCACTTTGACATATGCCGGATCCAGGGTCATCGAGATGGGAAAATCCAGGTAAACCTTGACCGCTCCTTCGCCACCGCCTTCGTCGCTGTCCTTGGTGATGCGAATGTAAATCTGACTCGGATCGAAGGGGTTTTCCGGCGTGTTTTGCACTGCAATTGGATCGTACTTGTTGATATCAGACGAGATGCGAGTGCTCCATTTGCCCTGGTAGTACTCGCACCAATGGAGCTGCGGTTGAACGAGCGTTTGCGGCACGATCGCACTACTGACATTGCTGGTCAGATCGTCGATACTGAGTGAGCTGGCCGGCGTTGTACCCGAAGACGAAGCCGCAGGAGCGGATGGCGCCTGTGTTTGCGTGATGTAAGTAACCCAAAAAACGTTGAGGCGGCCCTTCCAGATCGCCAGAGCGATGTGATCGCCATCGATATCCTCAGTGACCGCGATCCATGGATTCCATACTCCACTCGAGTAAGTGCGGTAGAAGTACTTATGCGGATGGCCATAAGTGCGCGCCAGCACGTGCAGGGTGCTGGTGCCGGCGTCGGTCAGGTTTTGATCGAAGTAAGTGGCTACTACATCAAGTCGCGAGCGCAGTTCCAAACCGGTGAGATAGTCGAGAAAAGCCTGATTCACGAGATCGTCCGTCACATCCCCCTGCAAAATTGCGCCCTCCAGCGTCTCAAAGAGATCGCTCATTCCCGTTCGCATCTCCGGCTCCATCCAGTTCTCGGGATAGAGAAAGATTTCGCGGTTCGCCTGCCAAACGCGATAGCGTTTCATCCACGACCACCAGTCGGCATCGATGGCCGAAGGCGAGACATTTAGCGCGGGGTTAGAGTTGCCGTTTTCGAGATCCAGCAGGCAGCGCTGCACGAAGGTCTGCAGCGACGACATGCCGAGGCGCAGCCGAGACGTCTGCACCACCGGCTCCATGCCGGGATCGACGAGGAAGTACTCGAAGAGCTGGTTTTCGTTTTCTAGTTGCAACATATTGATAAGGTAAACAACCAGCGCGTCGCGCTTGGCCTGGCGCAGGGGATCGAATACCGACTGCGCGATGGGTAGCCACTGGCTGACGGTGTATTGTGCCTTCACAGCGTTCTTGAAGTTGGTGGCGATTGTCATAGGCGCCGCGGGCGGCGTGAGTGATGCAATTGCCGTGCTCGCAGTGAGCACCGAGACGGGTATGCCCAAGATTTGGATCAACTGCAACGCTTGCCAGATGCGGCGAATGCCTTTGTTGTCGCCAAAGTCGCCAGTCGCCGTCACATTCTCGTTGGCGCCGACGATCTGATCCTGAATCAGACCGAAATACTCGGCAATGGCGCGCACGCTGGCCACATCGCGCCGGAAGAGATTGGCCAGCGCGGTCCATGGGCACGCAGTATTCGTGTTGCTGGTGGCACTTCCCGGCGCTTCGGTAAAAGTCGTTCCCACACCCTCGAAGACATCGATGAGCCCATCGGTGCCGCCCGCGGGATTCTTGCGCAGATCGGCGTAGTCGATCAGCATAAGCATCTGCGCAAAGAGGCTCGTCATCTTCGCGTCGCTCGGCTGCGTGGGCAGCGAACTCAGCCGTATGCTGCTGAACAGACCTGCATTTGCGATCATGTAGCCGATTTCGCGCTCGTCGATATTCGTGGTAGACAGGATCTGCAGCGCCTTGGCGAGAAGCGTGTAGCAGGCGAGGAAATTGTTCGCCGGTGTCTGCGGGCAGAGCACGATCTGGCTGAGCGGCCCTTTGGGCATGTTCTCGCTCTGCACTTCCATACTGGCCCCTTTCGGGCCGAGGCTCGCAAAGGTCAGTGTGAATTGGTAGAAGACACCGCCTTGCAGCGTCACGAATTGGCTGATCTCGTCGTTCGTCACACTGGCCGCAACCGAGTTGGAAATGACGGGATTGGCGATGAGCGGCGAATTAGGTGGAGAGATCAGTTCGAACTCCGCCGTCGCACCGATATCGCCCAGCTCGGCGAAGAACCGGTACGGCCCGTCGGTGGGAACTTGCAGATAGCCGCTGAACGTGCAGCTCGCCATGCCCGCGGCGCTGCTCGGCGCCTCGGCACTGTCGGCAGTCGCGGCGATATTTGAAGCCAGCAGCGTGCCGTCGCTCTTAAGGTACGCCCCGCTCACACCCTGCTGCGCAAGCCCCAGAAACGATCCTTGCAGCGACTTACCGGGATTGGACGGATCGGAGAGCAGAGCTGTGTCTGTCACCAGCGCTTCGGTTAGCGACGGATCGGAGCTGAGATTGGAACTGAGAGTCTGCAGAATGAAGTTGAGCGAGAGGCTGTTCGCTTCGAGGGGCAGATAGACCTCGATCAGCTCGGCCTTGGCCTGCCGCTGTGACAGCGTTGCATCGAGTCCCAGATAGGGCGCGACATTGTTGTCGAGATCGGTCGCGCCCACGGTCATCAACGTTCCGGCGAGCGATCCGTAGAGCGAAGCCATACTGTTTCGTGCCGACTGCAGCAGTGTTTGCGCCGTCGCCGAAACTCCCGCCAGCCCCGAAATTGTGGCTCGCAGCGCGTCGGTCAAAACGCCCTGAATGCCGATCGTCTCCGTTTGCGAGCCGGCTTCGTAGGTGAACTGGATCGGTGGAACCGGTCCCATAATGGTTCCGTTCTGCTGGGCAGCCGCCACCAAATTGGCGAATGCCGTCGCGTCCACCTGATTTGCCGCCGTGACCGGGCTCGAACTCGCCTCGAAGATCTGCGCATTGGTCAACATGGCTACGAGCCCGCCAACCAGAGATTCGTAGCTGCCGAGCGACTGTGCCTGCAAATCGCTCAAGACGCTGGTCAACAGATTGGCAAGCGCCAATGACGGCATCGCGACCGCGGCCAAAGCGTCCTTGTTCGCCTCTGTCAGCACGCCGCGGTATCCCGCCCACTGCAACTGCCCCACTGCGTCGTAACTCAGGCTGAGTGCCGGATCGGTTGCCGTCAGCTCCGTCACCTGCGCCGAGCCGAAGCCTGCTGTTACGTTCGTTTCCACAGCCTCGTACTCGATCAGGCCGGCCCACACACCCAACAGGTTTCCGACATTCTGTGTGAGCGCGGTGATGCCTGCCTGCTGCAATCCGTTGAGTAAGGCGCTGAATTCCGTGGAACTATTGATGGCCAGCAACTCGGCCTTCTTCCAGTCCAGCAGCAGGCCCGTGTAGGTCACGGTTTGGATTTGTGTGGTGGAATCGTAGCTGAAGCTAAGCGCGGTTTCATCGGCAAAAGGCGTCGGATCGATCGCCGCCGCTGCGCTCTGCGTTGCGCTCAAGTCTTGCGCGTTAGTCAAAAGCGTTAACAGGCTCTTGAGAATCTGTGTCGGAATTAGCCCGGAAAGAATCTGGTCGAGCAGCGTTTCCGGGACGCTCGTGAGGTTGGCGGGCAGCGCATTCTGCGACGCTATCTGCGCCAGCCCGCTCGCGGTCTGTTGCAGCAGTGTCAGGATTGCGTTCTGGTCCACCTGATACTTGCCGACCGGGTCGAACTGATGGCGCAGCAGATACTGCAAATCTTCGACGGCGAAGCCGCTGTTTGCCACTGCCTGGGCGTCCGTTACGAACGCGAGCGTGGTGTTGAAGAGAACGTCCTGGCTCAGGTTCGCGATGGCCGTTCCCGTCACCGGCGTAAACGGATCGATTCCGGACATCTGTTTCAAGTCGATCACGTCTTCGACATCGACGTTCAGGCACTTGGCCAGCGTACTGTAGCGGTAACAGATGGAGAGATTGTTGAGCGTGAAGGCAGGCACGTTCGCTCCGCTGACCGTCACCATGTCCGCCGCTGCGCCTACATCGGCAAAGATGGCGTTGATATCGTCCGAGGTCAGACCCAGCACTCCCTGGATCGAAGCAAGGTGCGAGGAGAATGTCTGGAGTGAGGCCGACAGGCCGGCAAGTGGGGCCGGGAAGTTGCCTGTCGGGTCGTCGAAATCCGGGTCGTTGTTGAGCACACTCGAGGGAAGGAAGAGCTGCCCGTAGAGAGGGTTGGGGCCCTGCACAGGCAAATTGGACCAGAGCGGCAGCAACGCGTCGCGTCCCATCGCCGGCGCCAGTTCTGTGTTGAGTGTATCGAGATGCGCGAGATAGACCAGGGCCGTCTCCCAGGCGGTGGTAAACGCGGCACTGAAGCCCGGATCGCTCCACGCCGGCAGATTCGCCGGGAAAAAGGCCTGCAACGCGCGGTCCACCTCGCCCATCGTCCAGCCAAGCTTTTGCCATAGACGTACGAAGAGGTTGATCTTCAGGAAATCGAGCGGCGCGGCCGCGGTTTTGTTGTCAGCGTATTGCAGCGTGGTGGCGCTGAAGTTACACCCGCTGTCGGGATCGGCCAGCACGAGCACCTTCGAGGAGTAGTTGGCGGGCAGAACGCTTTGGAGCCATGTAGTCGCGTTGAAGCTCGGGTCGATATTTTTATAGCGCGCGGTGATGGCGCTCAGTTGAGCCTCGAAGGCGGCGGCGTCTGATGCTGAGAGCGCCGGATAGCCGGGTTGGCCAGTGTAACTGAAGGCATCGCTCATGTCGATGCCGAGACGGTTGAACTGGTAGATCAGCGGATAAAGACCGGGGTTGAGGAATCCAGTCTCGAGAAGATCGGCGAGCTGTTGATACGTGAGTCCCAGCACCTGGGCAAGATTCTCGGCCGAGTTGAGCGGCTCCAGATTTGCAGTGCCGTTTAGAGCCGCAGCCTCGCTGGGGTAGCCATAAAGCTTGAACCAGTTTGCCGTTACTGGATTGAGTCCGACGGCCGTGCCCGTCAGCACTTGGTAATCGCACGGTGCGAGCCCCAGGCTCTCTGCGAAGATTTGCGCGCGATAGTAAGGAAAGTTGTTGGCGTCGGTGAACAGCTCGAGATTGTCCACGGGACGCAGCGTATCGAGTACCTGTGCGAGCTGCGTTTTGAAGTAGCCGAGAAAGCCTCGTACTGTGGCGATCCAGAGATCGAACGGAAGGCTAATAGGAAACAGCGCCGCCTTCAAATACTGGTTGTAGACAATGGGGAGAATGTTCTGCGGTTCCGCCGTCAACTCTGCCGTTGTCGCCGTGCCGGTATCGTAGGCCAAGTTGGTGTCGAGATGGTTGTTGGCGATGAAGTATTCGAGAATCTCGTTTACGAGATCGATGTACGGCATCGAGGTGTTGGTGTTTTCGCAAGTGAGAGGCATCGCGCCCAGATCGGGCCGCCTGCCCGGCACTTTGCCGTCCAAGCTCCCGATCAGCACATCGAGAGGTGTGTATCCTGCGGCGTTGGCCGCAGAGCTGGCTGCGCCGCTCGCAGAATTGGGCGGCCCCAGAAACTGCAGCACGTCAACAAAATACGCCGCCGGGCTCAGCACCGATCTGCAATCCTGGCATTGGCAATAATCCATATTCCCAAAGAGCGTGGCGATCGATGGGAACTGCTGGATCAATGAGTTCTTCGCCGCTTGCTTCTGCGCCGGGGTCGTCGACAAGGAGTACACCGGTGGCGCTGTGTCCATCAAAATCGCCGACGAACAGATGTTAAACGTGACCGAAGAGACGGACTGCGACTGACCCCAGACCCACTGTGCCTCGCCTGGCGGGAATAGATCGCCGTACCTGGCGATGAAGTCCGCTTGATCGATCGATGCGATCTGTCTGGCCGACGTGAATCCGGCGCTCAGCGCCGCCTGGAACGATTCGTTGCTGGGTGTCACCTGGTATAGGCGGTGCAGAGTCTTTACAGTCTGGAGAGAAGCGCTGTCGAGCGGCGGCAATTGGCTTGCCGAACTGGCCAGGAAGGCATTCAGCGGCGTGCGCCCGAGGCTATAACCTAGCGCCGCGGCGGCGCGCAGGAAATTCGCCGCAGGCTGTGCCGTCGCACTGCTCACGGCAAGTTGCTGACGTTCGAGCATCCTGGCCGTTACCTGTGTGGGAAAGCTGATACGAACTTTACGCGCCATGTCGCCGGCATAAGCCGCGAGCCGGTCGTTGGTGGTGGCGCCGGTAAAGACCGAGGGAATGAGCGAGTCGAGCGGGATGCCGGGCGTGCCGGGGATGCCGTTAGCCACGTCTTGGAGCGTCGTCTGCCATGTGGCAGGCTGGTCGTAGTCTTTCTCGGCCAGCTGCGGAAGGCTTGCAACATCGCCAAAACTCACTTGCAGCGCATTAGCCAGCGGCGCGTTGTTGAAGGTGAGGTAAAGAAACTTTCCCTGCAGCTTCAGGGCATCTAGTGTGTCGGCGCTCAGACCAAGCTGCGCCGCCTGGGTCCAGAAAGAATCCGAGCTGCCGCTGCTGAAATAGAGGTTGGTGAACTCGGCTTGCAGATTCGCGTCGCTGATTTTTCCAGCGGCCATTTGCGCAAAGGTGGAGACACCGCCCGAGGTGATCGTCGCGGCCTGGCTCTGCGTGGCAAAGGTACTGAATTGCGAAACCGTTGTGTCGATCTGCTTGTCATTCAGGCTGACTACGCCGGCGGTATTAGCGGCCGCGAGCGCCATCTGCATCGTGGCCGGCGGAATGGTGGCCAGTGTGGTGGGATCAGTGGGCAGCCCGGCCCGGAACATCGAGTACAGCCCTTCCTGGCTGATTCCCGTGGTTTGCGCGTGTTGCGCGGCCAGCGCCCCCAGCGCGGTCACGCGGGCATCCCAGTTGGTGGTTTGGTTCAGCAGTGTCAGGTCCTGCTGGCCCACGTTCTCCTGCGCCGCGCTTAGCTTCGCCACTCCGCCAATGCTCTTCTCCATGTCCGAGGAGAGCAATTGGAATTCCGGGGTTGCCGGGATTACGTTCGACGGAACCACAAGGTTCAGCGTCTCTTGCGCTGCCGCGT
>JASHVU010000663.1 GCA_030044455.1 Acidobacteriaceae bacterium
TCCCTTACGCCCACAAAGGGATGCTCTTCTGCCGTTGGGTGCCGCTCGTAGTCAAAGTCGTGCAACAGCGCCGTGGTCGAATAGAGTTCGAGAAATGCATTGCGTTCACCGCCGGTCAACCCCAAACGATCAGCCTCGGCCTCGCCGCACGCCACCGCGCACGCCTCAACCGCCAGCGCATGTTTACGCAGACTCTCGCTAGCCGTCCACTCCGTCAGCAGATTCCAGGCTGCCTCGCGGTCATGAGCCTCCTCGGCACGATTCATATTTATTTTTCTCCTTGTTGCACAACTTGGTTCGTGCTTTTCCGGTTTTTTTCGGGTATGATGCGAGTGTCATCGGTTTGACACTAAGTTTCTACTTGACAATTATGGTTCACTTCCTCGAAAGTATCACCAGTCGAGGTGCAAAAAAGAAGCACCCCGGAGAGCCCGCTCTGGCACTCCGCAACCAGACGATGGGTACAACTCCAGTTAGCGTGGAAACGCGCGAGATTGTTCGTTGCGCGTATCGTTACTGCCGCTTGCTTCAGTATCGGACAAGCAATTCCCTTTGCAGAAAGTGCCGCAGACCCCTCGATGTCGAGGAGCCGGTTTGCCTTGCGCCTCAGTTGGTCACCAGCCAGCCCGGTCAGTCGACTGAAGCCGGCCTTCAGGTGGCCGCGCAGGTACGCGATATTCGCCGCGCCCGTCATTTGAGCCAGCGCCAGCTCGCCGGCCGGATGCAGGTGCCCCGCACCTACATCTCCAAGATCGAGAACGGCAAGGCTATTCCGACCCTTGGTTCGCTCGAACGGTTGGCTCTCGCGCTTGAAGTTGAAATTTGCCAACTCGTCCGCGACTCTCGCAGCCGCCGCGAAGAGGAAGTGGCCGCCATCTTCAACGATCCGTTCCTGGCCGAGATCGCTGCCGCGCTGCCAACGCTTGACTCGCTGCATCGCACCCTGGTGATGAGCGCAGCTCGCGACGCAGCCGATGGCCACCGCCGCACGGCCTGATTCTGAGGTCGGCTCCATTTTCCGCACTCACCGCTGCCGGCGCCCGTTCCCGGCCGGCAACGGTGAGTGAACCTGCGCGCAACCTGCCACGCATTCAGTCGCCTCTACTTTCTAGGGTGCCTTAAACAGCATCTCGCAACCTCGGCCGCAGCTTTGCGCATCGGCTTGCATATAAAGAGTCATTGAACATGCCCGCGCCGGCCTCCGTATAATCGTTAGCAAGGCGGGTTCTTTGCCATCTTCTTCCACGCTGCGAATCCATGAATTGACCTCGGAGGAACGGGCCGTCTACGCGACGCTCAAGCCCGAGGGACTGCCCCAGCACGTCGCCATCATCATGGACGGCAACGGCCGATGGGCCGGGCGACGCTCGCTCAAACGCTTCCTGGGCCATCAGCGCGGCGCGCGCAGCGTGCAACTGGTTACTGAAACCGCCTCCCGCATCGGACTTCCCTGGCTCACCCTTTACGCCTTCTCGCTCGAAAACAACCTGCGCCGCCCACGCGCCGAAGTCAGCTTCCTGATGCGCCTGCTGAAGAGCTACCTCGAGAGCAACCTGCAACGCATGATGGACAACAACGTGCGCATGCGGTACATCGGCCGCACCCACGATCTGCCCGCTGAGGTGCAGGACAAGATGAGCTGGGTTGAAGACGCCACCGCGCGCAACACCGGCACCACGCTCACACTCGCCCTCAACTACGGAGGACGCAGCGAGCTGGTCGACGCCTTTCGGAAGCTGGCTGCAGAAGTTCGCCAGAAACACACCCCTCTCGACCACATCACCGAACAGGATATACACCGTCATCTCTACACAGCACACATGCCTGACCCCGACCTGCTCATCCGGACCTCGGGCGAGCTGCGCATCTCCAACTTCCTGCTCTGGCAGATCGCCTACGCAGAGATCTTTGTCACCGAACGGCTGTGGCCCGACTTCAGCGGCATTCACCTCCTCGAGGCCATTGCCGCCTTCCAGCAGCGCGAACGCCGCTACGGCGGTCTCGGTGAAGATTGCGGCGAAGTGGAGGAAGACCCCGAACATATCCACATCGCTGCCAGCTGAACGGCGCGTGCTATCACATCTGACCCCTACCCCGCCCCGGCAGTGTATTCTCAACCCTGAATGAAACGTATCCTTACCGCGGTATTACTTGTTCCATTCGTCCTTATTCTGGTGTTACTCGGGCCGCGATGGCACGCTCTGTTCGTAGCTGCAGTCGCTGTTGCCGCGGCTCTGGCCGGTTGGGAGTATCTGGGGCTGGCCCAGTTGCGCGGAGCCAGGCCGCCGCGCATTGCGGTCGCGGTTGCTCTGCTGCTGCTGTTTGCCGGCAACTTCGAGTGGCCCGACTTTACTCCCGCTATCTTCGGCGCGCTCAACCTTGGCCTGCTCATCCTGTGTACATTCCGCGGGCCGGTGGAGCAGGTGATGGCCGACGCCTCGGCTTCAATCTTCTGCATGTTCTACCTGGGATCCACGTTGCTCGCGCTGCCCGCGCTGCATGAGGAGGCCAATGGCCCCTCTCTTGTAGTGTTTCTGTTGTGCGTAGTCTGGGCAGGCGATTCTGTTGCTCTTTACGTGGGCCGCGCCTGGGGACGCCACAAACTCGCGCCGCGGCTAAGTCCCGGCAAGAGCTGGGAGGGCTCTATAGGCTCTCTGGCCGGCAGCCTGATCGCCGCAGGAATTCTGTTCGAATTCGCCAGCTACCTGCAGGCCCACGACTCGGCTCTGCTCTCATTCCCTGACGAAAGCTGGTACTGGCTCGTCCTGGCAGTCGTGATCAACATCGCCGCCCAGGTGGGCGACCTGGCTGAGTCGGCCATCAAGCGCTCTGCGGGAGTCAAAGATTCGGGCTCGTTGCTGCCCGGCCACGGCGGAGTCCTTGACCGCATTGACGCGCTGCTCCTCGCGGCCCCCGCGCTGTGGTACGCGCTGGTGATTCATCAGGCGTTTTAGAATAGCTGTTAGCTGCTAGCTTCTAGCTCCTAGCTAGCTCGTGGCGTCGCGAACTCATTCGGAATTTGACGTTGGCAAGTTGGCCCGTTCAACCCGCAAGATTCGCTCTGCCCTGGCCATAACATTCGCCACACCGCTGGCTAGCAGCTAGAAGCTAGGAGCTAGAGGCTGCCTTGAAAAAGCTCGCCATCCTCGGTTCTACCGGTTCGATCGGCCAAAGCACTCTTTCCATCGTCGAACAGTTTCCCGATCGCTACTCCGTTACCTCGGTGGCCTGCGGCCGCAACGTCGACCAAGCCTTCGCCCAGGCCGTTCGCTGGCGCCCGAAACTCATCTCTATCGCCACGGAAGAACTCGCCTGCCGGCTCTCCGCACGCTTGCACCAGGCCGGCATTGCCGGAATCGATGTTGTCCACGGCACCGAGGGCACTGTTGCTGTTTCCACCCACGCTGAAGCCGATTTCGTGGTATCTGCCATCGTGGGCGTCGCCGGCCTCGAGGCAACCCATGCCGCTATTCTGGCCGGTAAACCGGTGGGCCTGGCCAATAAAGAGTGCATGGTCGCCGCCGGCGAAATCCTTACCGCAGCCGCACGACAGTGCAACGTGCCCATCTTGCCCATCGACAGCGAGCACAACGCCGTGCACCAGTGCCTGCGTGTGGGCGCACACAAAGAAGTAAAAGCCATCTGGCTCACCGCCTCCGGCGGGCCCTTCCGCAAAACACCGCTGGCAGACTTCGCCGCCATCACCCCGGCGCAGGCACTCAAGCATCCCACCTGGGTCATGGGCCGCCGCATCACCATCGACTCAGCCACCATGCTCAACAAGGGTCTTGAGATCATCGAGGCTTGCCGCCTCTTCGACGTCTCTCCCAGCCAGGTGCGCGTCATCGTCCATCCGCAATCGACCGTTCATTCTCTTGTCGAGTACGTCGACGGCTCGATCCTCGCGCAGATTTCCGTTACCGACATGTGCCTGCCGATTCTTTACGCGCTGGCCTATCCTGAGCGCCCCGCCTCCACACTCACCTTTGATCTGGCTGCATTGCGCCATCTCGAATTCGAGGAGCCCGATTTCGAGCGTTTCCCCTGTCTCCGCCTGGCCTTTGAGGCCGCGGATAAGGGCGGCGCGCACACCATCGCCCTCAATGCCGCCGATGAGATCGCCGTCGAGGCCTTTCTTGACGGGAGAATCCCATTTATGGGAATCCCGCGTACAATTGAAAAAGTGCTCGCATCCACGGTTGAGGCGCATCCAACTACCATTGGGCAGGTGCTCGCCGCTGACCGGGAGGCGCGTCAAAGGGCTAATGCATTCGTCGACTCATAAATTGACGATCGCCGGCCTCTGACATAAGTACCCTCCTTGCCGTCCGCTCTGGCGGTTTCTCCACGGAGAGGCTTGGATCAATTTCTCCGGGAATACTCAAAGGAACTGCTCTACAGTTATGCACGCTTTTTTAGTCTCTGCCGTTGCGTTCGTCATCCTCGTCGGCATCATGGTTGTGGTGCACGAAGCCGGACATTTTGTGGTCGCCAAACTATGCAGGGTGCGCGTCGAAGCATTCTCGATCGGATTCGGTCCGCGCCTGTTCGGCGTCACCTGGGGCGAAACCGAATACAAAGTCTGCCTGTTGCCCTTCGGCGGCTTTGTCAAAATGACCGGCGAGAATCCCGAGCAAAATCTTGAAGTTCCCGGCACACCGGTCGTCGTCCAGGCGTATGAGAAGCTCCCCGGCCAGAACCGGGCGGGTACCTCCGGCGCAGGCGAGCCGATCGACGACCCCGGCTCCTTCCTCGCCCACCCCCGCTGGCAGCGCATGCTTATCGGCCTGGCCGGGCCAATTGCCAACTTCATCCTGGCCGTCGTGCTGATGGTCTTCTATTTCGCCTTCATTAACGAGGTGCCGGCCGTCGAGGTCAAGACTCCCACTCTTGAGTGGGTTGCTCCTGACTCGCCTGCCGCGCAGGCTGGTTTTCAGCCCGGCGACCGGATTCTGCGCTTCGATGTTTTCAATAAGCCCGATTGGGGCCAGATCGATGCACAGTCACGGCTCAACGCCAATCAGACTGTGCACGTTACGGTTCAGCGCGGCGACCAGAACCTGGCCCTCAACCTTCATATTCTGGCCTCTGCCAAGACCGACAGCTTTGACCTTACCGACGAGGGCCTGCTGCCCCAGGAATTCTACGGCCCCATCAAGGTGAATGAGGTCACGCCCGGGCAGCCTGCCGAGCAGGCAGGCTTGCACTCCGGCGACGCCATTGAGGCCGTCGACGGCCATGCTTTCCACACCATCACTTCTTTGCTGGTCTACATGCAGCAGGGGCAGGGAGCCCCGATCAACCTGACGGTTCTGCGCAACGGCCAGACCTTGCATCTTGTGGCCCACCCCGCCAAGCTCGACACAGGCTACAAGCTCGGTTTTAGCTACATACTGCCCCCCTTCCGCAAACAGCCTCTTTCCTTCGGGCAGGCGGTAGCCAAATCGAACCAGTTTTTTGGCCAGAATACCTTCATTGTCCTTGAAGTGCTTGAGCGGCTTTTCACTCGCAAGGTTGCCATCTCGCAGCTCCAGGGCCCGGTGGGCATTGCGCGCATGGCCGGCGAGGCTGCCGAGATAAAAGGTTGGGAGCCCAAGTTCACGTTGGCCGCTGAGATCAGCATCAACCTCGGCATCCTCAATCTGCTTCCCTTCCCCATTCTCGACGGCGGCATGATCATGTTTCTCGTCATCGAGAGCTTCATGAAGCGCGACATCAACCTTATGGTGAAGGAGCGCATTTATCAGGCCGCCTTTGTTTTGCTGCTGGTCTTCTTCGCGTTTATCATGTTCAGCGACGTTACCAAGCTGCCCATGTTTACCCATATGAAGCCGTAAAAGCCAGCGATCCGGGGGCAAAGATCAAAGATCGATCGCTGTGCTGACAGGATTTTGATCGCTGACCACGGCTCTCTGACACCCGATCCCTGATCCCCGCGCCCATGCCCACCACCACCCAAATCCGCGTCCGCTACGCTGAAACCGATCAGATGGGAATTGTCTACTATGCCAACTACCTGGTCTGGTTCGAGCTGGGCCGCGTTGAGGTACTTCGTACCGTGGGTTACTCCTACAACGAGCTGGAAATAAAACACGGCTGCATTCTGCCTGTGATTGAGGCACGGTGCAAGTATCGTTCGCCCGCAAAATACGACGATGAAATACTCATTGAGACCTGGCCATCCATGGTTCGTGAAAGCGTAATCAAGTTTGCGTATCTGATCTTCCGCAAGGCAAACCAGGAGGGAAAAGAGCGTGAGCTGCTGGCCGAGGGCGAAACCGTGCACGTGGTCTGCGACGACCAGATGCAGCGCAAGCCCCTGCCTGAGCACTACGCCAAGGCACTAAGGGAGCTCATGGAAAGCGAATAAACTGCAGCCAGTAGTTTGTCACCGGCAGAGCGGTTCTAGCTTACAACCACTGCCAGCAGGAACCCGTCGTATCCTTTTGCGCCCACGTTCTGCATCACGGTTGCGCTCAGCCGCGGCTCATGAGCGATCAGTTCCGCCATGCGCCGCGTGCCGACAATGTCAGGGTCTTTGCTCTTGCCATCGATCACCTTGCCGTCGCGCACCACATTGTCGACAACAATCGTCGTTCCCACGCGCGAGAGCCTCAGCGACCACTTTACGTACTCGGCATTTGATTGCTTGTCGGCATCGATAAAGATGAAGTCGAAGGGCCCGGCACCCTCATTCTCCAGCATGGGCAGAAGATGAAGCGCTGGTCCCATGCGCAGGTCTACGCGGTCGAGCACTCCGGCAGTTTTCAGGTTCTTGCGCGCCACTTCGGCGTGCCGGGGGCTGTATTCGAGCGTTACGATGCACCCGCCCACAGGCAGCGCACGCGCCATGCAGATGGTGGAATAGCCGCCCAGCGTGCCAATCTCAAGCACGCGCTTTGGCTGCGTCATCCGCACCAGGAGGTTGAGGTGTTGGCCCTGCAGAGGCGATACATCGATGGCTGGAAGCCCGGCCTTGCGGTTCGCCTTTGCAACTGCGTCAAGGTACTTGTCCGCAGGCGCGAGCAGCCCGCGAAAGTACTCGTCAACCGCGGTCCAAAGTTTTCTACCAGATTTGAGAGGCGCCATCCCGAGCATTTCTCCTTGTCACGTAAGCCGAAGCTGCGGATCTTCAGTGGCGATTCCCTCAAGGAATTGCTGTCCTGCACGTCGTCAAAAAGACAAATTTGAAGGGAAAATGCGACTTACTTCTCCCGCGCCACCACAAAGTCGGGAACCCACAAAAGGGCCCTCTTGAATTCGGTGTCGGCCAGGGGCGCCAGCGCATGGCGCGACTGTTCAGCGTAACGATCGGCCGCGGCCATTGCGTATTCCACCGATCCGTTGCGCTCCAGAATCTCCCTGATCTGCTGCCGGCTCACGTTCTCAAAACTGCGGTCGTCGAGCACGCGCTGAATCGCGCGGCGGTCAACGGCTGTTCCGTGATCGTGGGCGTGAACCACGGCAAGCGTCGCCTTGCCCTCGCGCAGATCGCTCGCTACTGGCTTGCCCAGCACCTCTTCGGTAGCGGTCAAATCAAGTACATCGTCAACAATCTGGAAAGCCAGGCCTACCGCGCGACCATACGTCGCGAGGCTCGTTTCCTGGGCTTCAGTGGCGCCCGCCAGCACCGAACCCAGCCGCATCGAGACGGAAAAAAGACACGCCGTCTTGCGAAAGATGAGGTCGTAATACTCGGCTTCTGAGACGGCTTTGCCCAGCTTTTGAATCTGCAGCAACTCGCCTTCAACCATCTGCTGTGTAAGCCCGATGAGCAGATCCAGCACGCGCAGGTTTCTTTCTTCAAGCGCCACCTTGAAGGCCTGCATGTAAAGCCAGTCGCCGGCCAGCACGCATTTCTCGTTACCCCACGTGGTGTTGGCCGAGGGACGCCCACGCCGCGTGTCGGCGCCGTCGATAATGTCGTCGTGCACCAGCGTGGCAGTGTGCACCATCTCAACCACGGCGCCCAGCCTGATGGCGCTGTGCCCCTGGAAGCCGAACTGGTGCGCGGCCAGCAGCAGCAGCGAGGGCCTGATGCGCTTGCCGCCGCCCTCGCGAAGATATTCGGCAATCTCGGTAATCGTGCTTACGCTTGAAGCCGCGTCGCGCCCGAGCTCCTGCTCGATCGCCACCAGATCTTCCCGCAGCAGCTCAAAGATCTCCCGTGCCGATGCTATGGTGAATGTGCTCAATCATCTCCGATTCTAAGGCCTTCGATCGCAAATTGGCCCACCCGTTAGTGGGTCGGTTTGAAAGAGGCACCCCTCCGGGCATAAGCCCATGTTCCTCTTGCTGCCTTTTCGGCGCAGCTCAAGCCGCGCCCTTTCAAAAGAATTCAAACTGACCAGGTACCGCCCATCCTCTCGGAATGGTGCGACCTTTTGGCTTAGTTCGTGCGATAGTTTGTGAATTGTAAATCCACACCCATATCCCTTGCCCGCAACATGGCAATAATCGATTGCAGCTCGTCGCGGTCTTTGCTTGAAACTCGCACCGTATCGCCCTGGATCGAGGCCTGCGCCTTCTTCTTCGCATCCTTGATCAACTTCACGATCTCCTTGGCTTTTTCAATCGGAACGCCCTGTTGCAGGTCGATCTTTTGCCGCACGCTTTGGCCCGCGGCGGGCTCAATCTTCCCGTATGTAAGATTCTTGAGCGACACACCACGTTTCACCAGTTTTTGGCTAAGAATGTCTTTCACTGCCTCCAGTTTGTACTCGTTGGCTGACGCCAGTTGAATCTCCTTGTCGTCCTCGGCAAGCTTCACCTCGGAGTGCGAGTCCTTGAGGTCGAAGCGCTGGCGAATCTCTTTGAGCGCCTGGTCAATTGCATTGCGGACCTCTTGAATATCCACCTTGCTGACAATGTCGAATGAGTTGTCTTGTGCCATATTGGTTTCTTTCGTATTGCGTTGTGATTCGGGGATGGGCCGCCGCAATTCCCTCGCGCTGTCATCCTGAGCGAAGTCCGCCTCGGCGGACACTGTCAAAAGACCTGGACTTGTCCTTCGACTTGGTTTAGAAAGGTCACGACTTTAGTCGTGCGATAAACGGTGTTCCGGTTTTGAAAGGGCACGGCTTCAGTCGTGCCGTAAACAGTCCTTTTTTGACGAATAAGCGGGCTTTGGCCCGCACCGCGTCCTTACCAGTTTCCCACGTCTCACCCGGTCGGGAACAGCCGGAAAAAGTTTGCCGTCGTAGCCCCAGCCAGTTCCTCAACCCCCATTCCCATGGATGCCGCCACCACTGCCGCGGTCTCCACCACCATTGCCGGCTCGTTACGCTTGCCGCGGTTCTCGGCCGGAGCCAGCCATGGCGCATCGGTTTCGACAAGGATGCCGTCGAGCGGCATCTTCGCCGCCACGTCGCGCAGCGGCTGCGCTTTGGGATAGGTCACATTCCCGGCAAACGACACCAGAAACCCCATGTCGAGCGAGCGGCGCGCTTCGTCGTATCCGGCGCCAAAACAGTGCATCACACCGCCTAATCCAGTTGGCCGCCAATGTTCTTCGAGCACGTCGAAAAGATCCTGCCACGCATCGGTCCCTTCCTTGGTTCCCCGGCAGTGGATGAGGATGGGACGCTTGCGCGCGGCTGCAACTTCGAGTTGCCGAATGAGCATCGCCCGCTGCAAATCGTGCGGCGCGCCCTCGTGATAATAGTCGAGACCGATTTCGCCGCAGGCAATCACTTCAGGCTCGGCTAGCAGTTCATCCAGCTTGGCCAGCACCGCATCGTCAATCTCCGGCGTTGAGTGCGGATAGACACCGGCGCTGGCAAAGAGCCGGGGCAGTTTGGCCCCAGCCTCGCGTTTCGCATTGAACTTACGGCATAGCTCGCGGGCCTGGTGCATCTCCGCCGGCCCCTCGCCAATGCCGATTGAAAGCACCGCGCCGACGCCGGCCTCAAATGCGCGCTCCAGCATGGCTTGGCGATCGTCTGCATAGCGCGGGCTGTCTAAATGTGCGTGGGAATCAATGAGCAAAGCATTCTCCTGCGTGTGCGCCTCGCTTCTCTGAGAGCCTAACGGAAGCTGCTCGACGCAGTCGCTACTTCAGCCTCGCACCCAGCGGCACATCCTCAAGGAATCCCGCCAGCACCGGAGCGCCATCGGTGGGCAGCGAAGCCGCCAGCAGCATCCCATTCGACTCGAGCCCGCGCATCTTGCGCGGAGCGAGATTGGCC
>JASHVU010000664.1 GCA_030044455.1 Acidobacteriaceae bacterium
GTAGGGAGAAACCGACGCCACAAAGTCAGCGCGACCTCAAGGAGCGCTGACCCTGCACAACCGTGAGGGACATTATGCCTTTTCCTAAAACGCCGTAGGCAACACTCTTGGCGCCCGCTAACAGTTGAATCGGCTTCGGATTCAGAGCGCGGGGAGACTCACCTATCCGCTGCTCGCGAGCAGCACTCACGACCAAATACAGGGAGAATCGATATGAAAAAGACATGGTTTATTACCGGCACTTCGCGCGGTTTCGGCCGCATCTGGGCGGAAGCAGCGCTGATGCGTGGCGACCGGGTTACTGCGACCGCCCGCAAGCTGGCAGACGTCGCCAACCTCGCCGAACGCTTCGGCGACGCAGTCCTTCCCTTGGCCCTCGACGTGACCAACGCCGAGCAGGTGCAGCAGGCGGTTCAGCGGGCATTCGCACACTTCGGCAGGGTCGACGTTCTGGAAAACAATGCCGGCGCAAGCCTGTTCGCCGCCACCGAGGAGGCGAGCGACGAACAGATTCGCGAGGTTTGTCTCGTCTACGCCGAAGGCACTCGACCCGGGACACGGCATCGTTGTCATCCATACGGATGGCGCCATCTTGGCTGCCTACTTCGATTTTGTTTTCAAGATCGATGGGAAGGCCGAAAACCGCGGCAGCGAAACCCGGCGGCTGGTCAAAGCGGCCGATGGCTGGCGGATCGCGGCGATCTCTTATTCTTCCGATCGAGCCAGGGAGCAGTAGGGCCCGGTAGAAGCAAGCAGACAAATAACGGCTTCAGTCGTTCTTCCATGGTGAAATTCGAGGCAAAGAGACTACTGGCGGTGCGAGAGTGCATTCTCTGCCGCGTAGTGAACTGCCTCAGTCTCCCTCGCAATTCCTATCGGCTCGTACTTTTTCTGGAAGCTTTCGACCACCTCAGCAGGCGCAGTATCCGGACGACCGCTATGGAATACAGGGTCCGGTGCATACTCGATTGCGAGCTGAATCTCTTGAGCAGCAGCTTCTCCTCGCAGAAGAGATACGACTACCAGAGCCGCATCCAGTCCGGCTGTCACGCCGGCAGCGCTGACGATGTTGCCGTCGACAACCACCCTGGCATCTGCCAGAACTGCGCCGTAATACGGCATCAAATGCCGGGCACTCCAATGAGTTGTTACTTGTCTTCCCATAAGAACACCGGCCGCACCACACAGCAGGGCTCCGGTGCAGACCGAAAACATGAGCCTTTGGCTCTCAGCGTGCCTGCGGATGAGCTCAAGCACTTCTTCGTCGTGCATGAGCGCCTGCTGCCCATGACCACCCGGTACGAGCAGCACGTCAAATAGTCCTGCTTCCGCAATGCTCATATCCGGCGAAAGCCGAAGGCCCTGCACGTCGCGAACAGGCGAAAGTTTTTTCGCGATGATCTGGACGGCGGAGTCGGGCATGCGGGAAAGAACTTCAAACGGTCCCGTAAAGTCAATCTGATCCATCTGCTCGAAGATGAGACAACCTACAGAAAGCGGCCGCACCGTCAACTCTGGCTTGGATCTCTCACTGACAAACAAAGGAATGCTCATCGTGACCTACCTCGATTGTCAGGCTGCTTTGGCGCCACGAATTGGCGCAGCAGGTACAACCACGTCGACAAGTCCGGTCGCCACGTCATAAACGAGCCCTGAGATGAGCCACTCGCCCGGCAATGCCGGAATCGTCCTGAGCGCAGCAACGTCGACAGCCACCGCCTTACGTGGATCGCGGACTGACTTGGTCTCGACTTCGCTTTCCGGTATTTGAAAGTAGTGCGCCAGCATGGCTGGATCCCCCACCAGGCGCGTACTCCCGCAATCGGTATGATGAAGTACGATCAGGTGAAACTCTCCGCCGCCTCCCGGAATTGCTTTGGCGACCTCTCCGATTCGTCCGAGCAGGCCGAACTCCTCGAGCAGACCCGGCGTGACTCGACCGCCAATGTTTCTCATGACGACGGCCTCACCGGGCTTGATTCCAAGCACTTGGGCGGGATCAACGCGCATATCGGCGCATCCGATGATAACTGCTTTCAAAGTTTGCAAAGATTGTGGAAGCGATGGCATAGGGACGGCGAACTCTTTGTTGCGTTTCAACATGAGGTCAAGGTTATTCATAATGATTCTCCTGATGAGATTCTTTGGCGGACACACCGCATCATTGCTTATGCCACGTTGGATGCAGAGGTCTTGTCGATAGGACCAAGCGATTAAGGACAAAGAAACAACCATTCCTGCCAATCGGCAGGCAAGTCGATTACCGCACGCGAGCGCGCCCAAAAGAGGCCCTGTATTGGCGCGGCGTAACACCCATGCGGCGCTCGAATGCGCGGCGAAGGATCTCAGCGGAAGTGAAGCCACAGTAAACTGCCACTTCCTCAAAACTCATCGGCGCCGATTCGATTTGACGGCGCGCAGCTTCGAGGCGGAGGTCCTCGATATACCTTGCCGGAGTCCTGCCCACTTCCTGTTGAAACAGACGAGCGAAGTTTCGGGGGCTCATGGCTGCGCGTTGGGCGAGAGTTTTGACGGAGAGATTGCGTCGGATGTTGTCAGGAAGCCACGCGAGCAAATCGTTGAGGGGCGATTTGGCAGAAATCTGGGCCATGAGAGTGGCGCTGAACTGCGATTGACCGCCCGGCCGGCGCAGGAACACAACCATCATTTGGGCAGCTTTAAGAGCGACCGACCGGCCCAGATCCTCTTCCACTAAGGCGAGTGCGAGATCGATTCCGGCCGTCACGCCTGCTGACGTATAGCAGTTCCCATCTCGAACATAGATGGGTGAGGGGTCCACGGTCACACGCGGGTAATCGCGCGCAAGCTCCTCGCACCAGTTCCAATGAGTTGTTGCGCGACGCCCATCGAGAAGGCCGGCCTCGGCCAGGACCAACGCGCCGGTGCAGACCGAGCCAAAGCGCCGGCTGCTGCGGCATCGCTCTTTCAGCCAATGGAGAAAATTCGTTTCGTATCGGACCTTCGAGACGCCGTCGAACCCGGCGACGAGAAGCGTGTCAACCGGACCACGAAATTCGCGATAGGTTTTATCCGTTCGCAGTGGGGTGCCGAGATGAGTCAAAACATCCCGATCCGTCCCAGCCGAGATGACGCTGATTTCGTAAATCGGTCCGTCACTCCGGGAGCGATTGGCATCTCCGAACACCTCCAGAGGGCCAAACACGTCCAGCGTCCTCACTGGAGGCACAGCGACAATCAGCACACGCCGTGTGCTTCGCGCCGGCGAGCGGCTGCGTTCGTCGCCGCGTTGTGTAGAAAGCCCGGTGTGCCCTGATTTATTCATAGCCTGCCTGCCCCGTCAGCCATCCCCATGCGCGGAATATAAATGGTGTCGCAGATGTTTGGCGTAAAGGTTATTGAGTTCGCGTGAAATAACGCAGAGGCGACCTTGCCATTGTGAATGAATGGTAAATCGCCAACTCATGCATCGAACGAATTGCCGATGAGATGTGGCCGCCGTTACATCGCGGATGTGAACCCAGATCGTGAGAGTATAACTTCGCCACGAAGCGGGAGTAGCTCAATGGTAGAGTAGGGGCTTCCCAAGCCGTTGGTTGCGGGTTCGATCCCCGTCTCCCGCTCCAGCATTCCCGACGAATCCCGCAATCTTCGCTCATTGTGCATACTTTTGACCGGCAATCGTCAGCGTCGTTGTGGAAAGGAAATACGTGCCGACGGGTTG
>JASHVU010000665.1 GCA_030044455.1 Acidobacteriaceae bacterium
CGTTCAGCACCGAAGAGCTGCGCAGCCGCCTGGCCCAGTTCTATGCCGAGCGCACGCTGACCCACAAGGCGATCGATCCGGCGGACTGCGCCGAAGCGATTCTCTTTCTGGCCAGCCCGCG
Source organism: Acidobacteriaceae bacterium (assembly GCA_030044455.1). Taxonomy (GTDB): domain Bacteria; phylum Acidobacteriota; class Terriglobia; order Terriglobales; family Acidobacteriaceae; genus Telmatobacter. Next base: position 122 of record JASHVU010000665.1, read on the forward strand.
TGCTCGCTGCACCACGGGACACGTCATTCCTGTGGACGGCGGCTTACCGGACGCGTTCCTCCGATAGGTTTCAGGGGCTGCCATGCAGGAACGGGCACGCATCGCAATTGACCTAGGCGCCGAAAGCTGCAGGGTTTCGCTTCTGCGCTGGCAGGGCTCTCAGCCGGCCATCGAAGTCATTCATCGCATTCCCAACGGGCCCGTGCATCGCGCGGACGGTTTGCACTGGCCCATCGAATCGATTCTCTTCGGACTCGAGGAGGGTATGCGCAAGGCCGCGGCAGTGGCTCCCGAGGGCATTGCTTCCATCGCGGTCGATTGCTGGTCAGTGGACTATGTGCGTCTCTTGCCCGACGGCAGTCTGCTTCGCGAACCATTCTGCTATCGTGACGAACGAACCGTCGCAAGCAAAGAAAAGGCCGACGGCATCATTGCGCCGCTCGATCTTTACGCTCGTACGGGAACGCATCCGCAACGCATCAATACCGTGTATCAGTTAATGGCAGATGAGGCTGCGGGCCCTCCTGCGAGTATCGATCCGGCCGTGCCGTGGGCCATGCTGCCCGAGTACGTGCTCTACTGGCTCAGCGGACAGCGAGTGGCTGAATACACTAATGCGTCACATACCGGCCTGGTAAGCCTCAAGACGGGCGACTGGGACGCGGAGGTATTTCGTCTTTTCGGTCTTTCGCTCTCCTCTGCGCCAAAGATGGTGCGCGCAGGCACAGTGCTGGGACCGCTGCGCGGACCGCTTGCGGAGCTTGGGGCCTTTCGCAATACTCAGATCGTTGCGCCGGCCACGCACGACACGGCCTCGGCCATTGCCGGGATTGCCGCCAGCCTCGATGTGGGCGCCTACATCAGCTCGGGAACATGGTCGCTGGTGGGGACCTTGACCCGCATCCCTTGCACTACTCAACGCGCCTTCGATGCGGGCTATACCAATATCGGTGCGGCCACCGGAGAATTGCTTTTTCATGCGCTCATCAACAGCATGTGGGTGCTGAAGCAGTGCATGAATGCGTGGGATGCCGAGGGTCGCAAGTGGGTGATTGAAGATCTGGTGTTGCGCGCTGCGGATTGCGATCGGAATTCCAAGGAAGTGCTCGATATGGATGCGCCCTCGCTGATGCTCGACACCGGTATGCCGGGCCGCATCAATGCCGAGATGGTGCGACTCGGATTCGAGACCATTCCCGATGTGGCCGGAAACGAGCCCGCGTTTGCGCGGCTGATCTTCGAAAGCCTGGCCGCGCGTTACGCATCGGCAATCGCCAATCTCGAGAAGACTCTTGGACGCAGGCTCGAGCGCATTCACATGATCGGCGGCGCCACGCGCAACAAGCTGCTTATCAAGATGACGGAACGGCGCACCGGTTTGCCGGTAGAAATTGGTGAATGCGAGAGCGCAACGGTGGGCAATTTTGCGATTCAACTGGCTGCGAGCGATGCCGGCGGCGCAGCGATTACTCCCCAAGCGATTCGCGAACAGGCGAAGAGGCTCTGTGGATGCGGCATGTGAGGCGGAGGCCAGCGGTTTCCCACGTTAACGGCAAAAGACGCCGTCACGGGTGGGGCACCCGTTTCATGGTTGATTCGTTAAGTCAGCGCGATCACCGCCGGACTTCCAACTCCCGCGTATTTTCCGGTAAAACTCAGCTTCCCGCTTTCGCGATCGATGCGGAACGATGTAATGCAGTCGCTGTGCTGGTTACACGCGAACAGTAAGCTCCCACTCGGGTCGATCGCGAAGTGGCGCGGATAGTCGCCCATCGTTGAGGCTTCGCCAACATATGCCGGATCGCCGTCATCGGCGATCGCAAAGATGGAGATGGTGTCGTGCAGACGGTTCGCCGAGTAGACGAACTTGCCGTCGGGCGATATGGCAATCTCTGAGCCAAAGCTGGTCCCTTCAAAACCTGAAGGCAGGGCTGAATGGATTTATCTGATGGCGGGCGTACCGGTTTGCGAATCATAATTCATGAAGACGATCTGCGAGCTTTCTTCGGTGATCAAGTAAATCCAGTGGCCGTTGGGATGAAAGGCGAAGTGGCGCGGACCAGCGCCTCCGAGCAGGGTCAGGAACCCACGCTGGGCGAGCTTTCCGGTGGAAGCGTCGAGAGCGTAAGTGTAGAGCCGATCCTGACCTAGATCGGTCGCGAGCACGAATTTGCTGGCCGGGTCGACGGCAATCATGTGCGCATGAGGAGCGTCGTGGCCGCTGACGGCAAAGCTGCCTGGAGGTGCGCCGGCTGCACGAGCAGGCCCCACATTGTTCAGGTCGCGATGCACATCCACAGCTTCGCCCAGAGAGCCGTCCGCCTGGACTGGCAGAACCGCGGTGCTGCCGCCGATGTAGTTGGCCACAAATGCGAATCGGCCGGATGCGTCGAGGCTCATGTGCGCCGGGCCTGCGCCTCCGGAACTCACCGTGTTCAACAGCCGCAACTCGCCGGCTGGTTCGATTACAAAGGCGCTTACCGATCCGTTGCCGCCGGCGAAATCAGTCACCTCATTGATGGCGTACAAGAACTTCTTCGCAGCCGGTATCACAATCCAGGTCGGATTCAGAGTCTTGGCTGCAAGCTTGCGATCGGTTAGCTCGCCGGTCTCGAGGTTTACGCGAAAGCGATAGATTCCTTCGCCATGGTTGTCGCTTCCCGTGGTGTAGGTACCGACGTAGGCAGTTGTTTCCGCCTCGCTCGCCGCAAAGGCGCTCTGAACGTCCAGCGCGCCGCTCACCAGCGCAAACGCGCCGGCCGTCTTCAAAACATCTCTACGAGAATGAATAGTCATAGTGAAATCTCATGTGAAGTGCCAGAGAACCGAACTGAACATGAGCCCGCACAGCGCGATAATCGTCTCGGCGACGGACCAGGTCTTCATCGTCTCGCCGACGCTCATGTTGAAGTACTCTTTGACAATCCAGAAACCGCCATCGTTGACGTGCGAAAAGATGAGCGCTCCGGAGCCGGTTGCGATCGCGAGCAGTTCAGGGTGCACTCCCACCGTGTGTGCCGCGATGGGAGCAACGATACTTGCGGCGGTTGCCATCGAAACCGTGGACGAACCAGTAGCCAGCCGCAGCATCGCGGCGAGCGCCCACGCCATCAGCAGGATGGGCACATGACCGCGCATTGCGATGGTGATGATTGCATTTGAGACGCCGCTGTCTTGCAAGACGCGCCCGAATCCGCCGCCCGCGCCGATCAGCAGAGTGATGGCCGCTGTGGGAGCCAGGCACTCGTTACTGAAACGCAGAATTGTTTGACGCGAGAAGCCGCGCATTGTTCCCAGCGTGACAAAGCTGCATAGCGCGCCGATAAGCAGCGCCATATCGTCGTTGCCCAGCAGCTTAAGAGTATTGTTCAGGCCGCTTCCGGCGGTTGAAAATGTGTCGGCCCAGCTGCCAACCAGCATCAGGAACACGGGCAGGAGGATGGTGAGAATGCTCAACCAGAATCCGGGCAGATTGCGGCTTTCGTCGTGGCCTGCAAGTTGGTCTGCCATGGGGTTTTCAAGCGAGAGGTGGACGTGCGGCGCAATGAGCTTTGCGTAGAGAGGTCCGGCGATCACGGCTGTGGGAATACCAACCAGGAGCGCATAAAAAATGGTGCGGCCCATGTCGGCATGGTAGATGGTGACTGCCAACGTGGCCGCAGGGTGCGGCGGCACGAGCCCGTGAACCACCGAGAGCCCGGCGACCATCGGTATGCCTGCGAGTACCAGAGATGTCTTAGTGCGCCGCGCGACCGTATACAGAATGGGCACGATGAGGACGAAGGCAACTTCAAAAAACGCCGGCAGGCCCACGATAAGGGCGATGGTCATCATGGCCCAGGGGACGTTCTTTTCGCCGAAGACGCGAATGAGCGTAAAGGCAATGCGATCGGAAGCGCCGGACTCAGCCATCATTTTGCCCAGCATGGTGCCCAGGCCCACGATGACCGCAATGTGGCCGAGCGTGCCGCCGACGCCGTTTTCAAACGAGCGAATGACACTGGTAGGCGGCATACCCGCAACCACGGCGAGCGCAAGCGATGTGACCAGCAGCGTGATGACCGGATTCAGCTTGACCACCGCGATCATGAAGATGAGCGCGATAACCGAAACTACTGCCGCGGAAAGTAGAAAGATACTGTGGGTGTCGATGCCGAGCATATCCGATGCGCTGATCCAGTCTATAAGAGTGGAGCGGCTTACTGGACCCAGCCCGGTTTACCGCGCGCAAGAAATTGCCCGGCGCGATTGCCGGTTGCGCCCTCGGCCGTGTAGGTGAGGGTTCCATTCACCCAAACTGCTTCAATTCCTGCAGCCGATTTGATGGGGTCAGAGAAAGTTGCAGTGTCGGCAATCGTGTCCGGGTTGAAGAGCACCAGATCGGCAGCGCAGCCTTCGCGAATGAATCCGCGGCCATCGAGGCCGAATCGCTGCGCAGGCAGGCCGGTCATTTTATAGATGGCTTCGGGCAGCGCGAAGAGCGCCTCATCGCGGCAATAGCGGCCTAGCACTCGCGGAAACGCTCCCCATAGCCGCGGATGAGGGCGCGGGTCATTTGGCAGGCCGTCGGAACCAATCATGGTTGCGGGATGGCGCAGAATCGTTCGCATGTCGTCTTCAGAAATGCTGTGGTAGATTGCGCCGGCGGGTTGAAGGCGACGGGCCGCATCGAGTTGTGTCATTTGCCATGCCGTTGCAATTTCGGTCAGCGTCTTTCCGGCCATCTCTGGATGCGGCGTGCTCCAGGTGATTGCGATTTTCACACGCTCGTCCACCTGGCGAAGATCGAGAGTGCTGGAACCGGCTGCGTAGGGATAGCAATCGCATCCGGCGTGCTGCGAAAGCCGCGCCGCATCGAGCGCGGCAAGCACTTCAGTGCTACGCCCCCAGTTGGCGATGCCAGCGCATTTGAGATGCGAAATCACTACGGGCACCTGACTGCTTCGGCCAATCTCGAAAGCTTCGTTCATCGCATCGAGAATATGATCCGCCTCAGTGCGCATATGCGTCGCGTAGACTCCACCGGTAGCGGCAAGAGGAGCGGTCAATCCGTGAACCTCATCAGCGCCGGCCGCGTTGGCCGAGAGATAGGCGAGCCCGGTGCTCAGGCCCAGCGCGCCCGCATCCAGTGCCTCTTCAAGCTGCGCGCGCATCGCCGCGACTTCGTTCCATGTAGCTTCGCGGTCCAGGCGATCCATGTGGTTCGAGCGCAGCGCAGTGTGGCCGACCAGGGCGGCCACGTTGACCGCCGGCCGCGCTTCGTCAATTGCGCTGCGATAGGCGGCGAACGTCGGATAACAAAATTCTTCGGACACCCCCAGCAGGTTCATGGGATCAGGGAGTTCGCCTTGCAACGTTACCGGCGCGGCGC
>JASHVU010000666.1 GCA_030044455.1 Acidobacteriaceae bacterium
CGACCACTGTCAAATGTTTTGCGCCAGCGATGGAGACGCTTCCGGGAAGCCCTGGCCGCGGGGTTTCTCGGGTGTACCCAGTTTCTCACCGGCCGCACGAATGGCGTACCCCTACCTCGCTATCCGATACCCCCGGCCCCTGCCAAAAGTATCAAGGTCTATTGTTTTCAGCGCGATCGAGGGTAGACTTGGCGGCCATGTCTATTGTTTTCATTGTCTTAGGATCTGGAAGTCCCCGAACTCCATCTCCAAAAATCGTTATCTGCATTCAGAATAGAACAGGTAGGGGAATTAAACGGCAAAGTGAGTGGCAATTTAAGTATCTTTTGAATGAGAGTGATAGAGGAGGAAGGCGGCAGGCTGGGGATTGACAGCGGCACGATCGGCTGGTGAGAAATGCAGATTGGCACGAATCAATGTTTCAGATTGGTCGCAATACTACGGCGATTTAGGAAAAAGTGTAATGTCCCTCACGGTTGTGCAGGGTCAGCGCTCCTTGGGGTCGCGCTGACTTTGTGGCATCGGTTTCTCCCTGCGGTGTTTCCTAAAACGCTTTAAATGTCGTCGTGCTTTTTGAGCGAGGCCTGCAATTCGAGCACCTGCAGCTGAACCTGCTTGATTTCTTTGAGCGTGGCGACCTGGCTGGCGTACACCTTGTAATGCACCGCATAGATCGCACCCACGAAATACAGCACCGCGGCCCCCAATTGGAAACTATGAACCGCCGGCGGGTCTAGACGGACTGGGTAAATGCTCCACCAGAACAGGATGATGGCCAGAAGAACAAACGTGTATGTCGCGACTTTATCCCAGCGAAGCGCTCTTCGATGCTTTGCCAGTAGCGCAGCGGTCTCTTCACGATAAGCGGCGAGGTTTTCCGGCTGCGGCAGGGCTGCGAGCAGGCCTTCGCGCAGGTTATTCGTTTGTTGTGCCATGTCTCTCTCCTTCAAGAATCTTCTTCATTTGCCGTTTGGCATAGTGGATTCGCGACTTGACAGTGCCTTCGGAGCAACCGACGACTTTTGCAATCTCCTTAAGCGACAGGTCCTCGAGAAAATGCAGGACCAGCACCTCGCGGTGATGGAGGCCTATTTGATTCAGGGCCGCATGGACCGCGGCAGCATCCTCTGCGGCGAACGATGGTTCCTCGGCCTCCTGAAAATCCTCGTATTGAACCTTCTCCGCGTGCTCGCGTGACGAGTTTTTTCGGATTCGATCCACCGCAAGTCCATGCGTGATCGAGTACAGCCATTGGCGCAATGTTCCGGGGTCTCGCAGCTTTCGAATGCCTCGGAACGCCTTGATCCAAGCTTCCTGAAGCACGTCGAGCGCGCTGTCCTGATTTCCGGTCAGAGACATCGCGTAATAGAGGAGCGGCCTCTCCATAACGGCGATCAGATCTTCGAAAGCGCCTGGTTCGCCGGCTTGGCATCGAAGCGCAATCCATTCGTACTGCGCTCGACTCTCACTTTCCATGTGCATTCGTTATATATGTCGAACACCCGCGTTCAAGGGTTCAATTTGCGCGCAGCATTTTTCTCGCGCAAAAAAGGCTGCTCCCAAGAGCAGCCTTTTTACGATTCCCTGTTCCCTATTGCCTATTCCTAGTCACTTACGCCGGTGAGGGCGATCCTTCAGGGAAGCCTGGACCGCGGGGGCTCTCGGGTTTGAGAACCTGTGGCGGAGCGCCGCCGGTATCGGAGGGCGATGCCAGCGACGAGCGCATCGGCGGCAGTTCCTTGCCCTCGACAAGCAGGCGCAGTTCCTCGGCGTCGATCGTTTCACGCTCCAGCAAAGCCGCGGCGATACGGTGCATCGCATCCTTATTCGCATCGAGGATGTTGTGCGCCCCCTGGTAAGCTTCGTCGATGAGGCGGCGAACCTCGAGGTCGATCTGGCGCGCCGTTTCTTCGCTGAAGTCGCGGTGCTGGGCAATTTCGCGGCCGAGGAAGATCTGCTCTTCCTTCTTGCCGAACGTAAGCGGCCCAAGCCGGCTCATGCCGAATTCGCAGACCATGGAGCGTGCCAGTTCCGTGGCTCGCTCAATGTCGTTGCCGGCGCCGGTCGACATCTGGTTGAGGAAAATCTCCTCAGCCACGCGGCCACCGTAGAGCATGGCCAGGCGCGTCTCGAGGTATTCGCGCGTGTAATTGTGGCGATCGTCGGGCAAATGCACGGTGACGCCTAACGCCATGCCGCGAGGAATGATGGTGACCTTGTGCACGGGGTCGGCGTGGTCGCGCTTGACCGAGACCAGCGCGTGGCCGGCCTCATGATAAGCCGTCACCTTCTTCTCCTCGTCAGTGAGAAGCATCGACTTGCGTTCGGCGCCCATCAGCACCTTATCTTTGGCGAGTTCGAAATCGTACATGGTGACTTGCTTGCGATTCATGCGCGCAGCGCTCAGCGCAGCCTCATTCACCATGTTGGCGAGGTCGGCGCCGCTGAAGCCCGGGGTTCCACGGGAGAGCACGTTCAGATTGGTGTCGTCGCTGACGGGCACCTTCTTGATGTGCACGCGCAGAATCTCTTCGCGGCCGCGTACGTCAGGCAGGCCGACGACCACGCGGCGATCGAAACGGCCGGGGCGCAGCAGTGCGGGATCGAGCACGTCGGGCCGGTTGGTTGCGGCGACAAGGATCACGCCGTCGTTCGATTCGAACCCGTCCATTTCGACAAGCAGCTGGTTGAGGGTCTGCTCGCGCTCATCGTGACCACCGCCCAGGCCTGCGCCGCGATGGCGGCCCACGGCGTCGATTTCGTCGATGAAGATGATGCAGGGTGCGTTCTTCTTGCCCTGCTCGAACAGGTCGCGAACGCGGCTTGCACCCACGCCCACAAACATCTCAACAAAATCAGAACCGGAGATGGAAAAGAACGGAACGTTGGCTTCGCCGGCAACCGCGCGGGCAAGCAGCGTTTTGCCGGTTCCCGGAGGGCCCACCAGCAGCACGCCCTTGGGAATGCGGCCACCCAGCTTTTGGAACTTCTGCGGCTCGCGCAGATATTCGATGATCTCTTTGAGCTCTTCTTTGGCCTCGTCTACGCCGGCCACGTCTTTGAACGTGATCTTCTTTTGCTGCATCGAAAGCAGGCGCGCGCGGCTCTTGCCAAAACTGAGTGCCTTGTTGCCACCGGCCTGCATCTGCCGGACCATGAAGAACCAGATGGCGATGAGCAACACGAACGGACCCACGTTGAAGAGCAGCGGCAGCAGGATGTTGCTCTGCGGCTCCTTGATAGAGAAGTTCACCTTGGCGGCCAGCAGAGCCTTCTCAAGGTCTTCGTAGCTGGCGGGAATCGTGGTGTGGAATTCTTCCTTGGGCGAGGACTTCAGATGACCCTTCAACTCGTCGCCCTGGATGACGGCATCCTGAACCTGATTGTTCTGGACTTTGTCGAAAAGATCCGAATAGGAGTACTCCACCTCTTTGCCCATGCTCGCGCCCTTGGTCACCACTGCCCACAACACCATCAGGCAGATGAGGATGAAGACCCAGAACATGATTGTTCTAACGCTCGAATTCACCAGTGCTCCCTCGTTTCCGGCAAGCGAAATACTTCCCTGATTCGCTCAATCGCTCTACAGTACCCTCTTATAGACGTTTAAGGCCGGCCCAAAGTGGCAATAAAGTGCAGAAATGCCACCTAGCCAACACCACCGGCTTACCGCTCAAATTGGCAGTATCCCGATTGTACTCCGAAGGCAATAAAAGTCGTAGATGTCGAGGGGTTCACCGGTTGCCGGGACCAGCGCGGTTAATACGAACTACGCCGAGCCCCAGGGGCCGGATGGGGTGGCCAATGGCGGCGATTCTGCACGGCTTGGGGCCCGAATTCTGATGGGCGGAGGGCTCAGGCGCACGTATTGGGGTTAAGCGGCGTCGCGGTGACGACCAGGCCGGGTTCGGGCTCAAGTTCGACTCCGCGCATCCAGATGAGCCGGCCGTCGAACTCGAGAACCGGCCATACAGTCCGCTCGGAACCCGTAACCCGCAGATGTTCAAGGACTTCCTTTACCTTACGGGGACCAGACGAGTAGCGAAGCCGGACCCGGTCGCCGGGACGCCAGTTGCGAAGAACTACTGTCGCGGGGCCGGCGACAGATTTGGTGCCGTCAAAGTCGATTTTGAGGCTGAGGCCGAAGACGGGTGCGTTGATCTGACCTGGAACCGGCGTTTGCAGGGGCAGCGATTCCGCGCTTTTACCTTTTGGCGCTTCCGCGCCCTTGCTCTTTGGACCGGAGCCGAGGGTAAACCTCAATTCTCGGGGGGTTCGTTCGGCGATCAAGGATTGGGCGAGTTCGAGGCGCTGGCCGGCGTGGCCACGCAGTGCCAGGTCCATAAGAGCCTCGGTGGCAGCAAAGTCGGGCTCGGCGCCCAGCTCGGCAGCGGCGCGGCGCAGCAGGCGGCGTTGCAATGCTGGAGCGAGGGCAACGAGACGCGTGCAATCCAGCGCAATTCCTTCTGACGCGGCACGGCCTCCGCCGCGCACCGGACGACCGCGGAGAATCAGCTGCGGCGCGAGGCGGTCAAGCTCGGCCCGCCACCAGGCTTCTTCATCACGGGCCAGCGTGGCCATGTTTGCCAGGTGGGTGCGCAGCTGCGGGTTCCACGATTCGAGCCGAGGCAGCAGTTCGTGGCGGATGCGGTTGCGTGTGAACGAGAGATGGCGGTTTGAAGAGTCTTCGCGCCAGGGCTGGCCGATGGAGTTGAGAAAGGCCTCGACCTCGGCACGTGAAGCGGCCAGCATCGGACGAACAATGAGACCCTCCGGGCTTTCAAGTTTTGGACTAATTCCTGCTAGACCTTCGGTCCACGCTCCACGCAGAAACTTGGCCAGCACCGTCTCGGCCTGGTCGTCGAGTGTATGCGCCGTAGCCACTGCGTGGAGCGGCGTTTCGGTCAAGAGCATGCGGAACCACGCGTAGCGCAGCCGCCGCGCAGCCTCTTCGATGGATTCCGCAGGCTTGCCTGTTACAGGATTGGCACGGGCTTCGGCTGCGGTGTCGACGCGGGCTTCGTGAAAAGGAATCTGGAGCCTTGCGGCCAGCTCACGGCAAAACTCGAGATCGCCGTCGGCCTCTTCGCCGCGCAGGCCGTGGTGCAGGTGGGCCGCATGAAGCACCAGGCCCAGTTCCCTGCTTCGTGTGGCGAGGGCGCACAGCAGGGCGACCGAGTCGGCGCCGCCGGAAAGGCCGACGGCAACACGCATCCCCGGCTTTAGCAGCGATGTGTCGAGCGGGAGCGCGGGCGGTGGAGTGCGCATCAATGAATGATAAGAAATGTGAGCGCAGGCCGCCAGAAGGGATCGCTGCGGAGCAAACCAATTACAAATCGGATTCCTTTCCCGTCCCCTATACTGAGCGTCATGCTGGCAACCCGAATTGCAACTGCAAGGGACATTGCGTTGATTACTGAGCACCGCCATGCCATGTTTGCCGAAATTGGCTGGAGCACCGCTGATGCGCTTGCCACCATGAGTGGTCATTTCCGCCCGTGGGTGGAGCGCATGATGACAGCGGGGAAATATGTTGGATGGGTTGTTGAAGACGATGGACAGCCGGTGGCATCTGCGGGCTTTTTTGAACTCGACTGGCCGCCTCACCCATTTGACCCGGCCGGCGAGGCGCGAGGCTACCTGCTCAATTTCTGGGTTGAGACCTCTTACCGGCGCAGGGGCCTGGCGAAAGAACTGGTGAAACTGGCCGTAGCCGAGGGTCGGAGAAGAGGCCTCCGCGTGACCACGCTGCATGCATCAGACGCCGGAAGGCCGGTATACGAATCTCTCGGCTTCCGCCGCAGCGGCGAAATGATGCTCGTAGACGATTCGACTGCCGGTTCCTGATTATTTCTTCTCCGTCGCGCACACAAAGTTCTCCGCGCTGTTGGTGTCGCCATTGCCTTTGTACTGCGCCACCTGCGGGAACGGGCAAAGCGGGCGGGTCATGGTTGGCGCAGGTTCCGCATTGCCGGCTCCGGGAGAGCCGTCGGATGTTTTTGTAGCGATAATCGCTGCCGGAGCAGTTCCCTTCTCCACCCAGAGCTCGAGCGCGGTTCGCACGTTGTACCTGGGGTCGGGGTTCCACAATGTCGACTGTCCAAAATTGTCGGGCCCTGGACCTGCGAAGCAGTGTTGCATGCCGGGAACCATGTAGAGGCGAACGAAGGACTCGGTCTTCGCGCGGCCCACGGTATTGACCACTTGCTGGTAGTAGTTCACGGTGCTGAGCGCGGGAATCGCGGGGTCGTTCCAGCCGTGATACAGGATCAACTTTCCGCCGCGCGAATAAAACGGCTTGAGGTCAGGATCGGTGGAGTTGAGCACCTGGGCTGTCTTTTCAATGGCCAACGGCAACCCGGTTTGCACACGGAACGACTTCATGTCCCAATCGGCTTTCTCGTAAACCATGTTGGAGAAGTAGCCGTCTCCGAACGCTGCCATCAGGCTGCGCGCCGGCGCCGGCCCGGTGATCCAGGTTCCCCATCCATTTCTACCCTCTTCCGCGCCGGGCAAATACCCAGGAAAGATCGTTCGGCCGTGCTCATCCGTGACGCCAGCGTAGATGGTCTTAAGAGTTGAAACCTGTGCTGCAGTAAGGCACTGATCGTTGTCCGCACCGTTTTTGCACTCGATCGTGGCCGGATCGAATTTGCATTGACGGGGATCGTTGAGGATGCCGTCGCGGACGCCGTCGAGCGCGTCGCATTGGGCGAGGACAGCCTGGGCGATGGTGGAAATCTTCTTCTGCGGGATGAAGCTGGCAGGCGCAGCGGTGAGCGCCTGCGTGTCAGTGACCGCAGAGGTGAGCAGCAGGGTCCAGTTATTGGCCGGCGCTCCGGCGAGGATGCCGTCGTAATCCTCGGGATAACGCTGGGCTTCCATGAGCGCCTCACGGCCGCCATCGGAGCAGGCGGCAAAGTAGGAGTGGCTGGCGGAAGACCCGTAGAATTGCGCAACGACCAGCTTGGCCACGCGTGTCATCTCGTGGATGGCTCGGTACCCGAAGTCGGCAACTTTTTCAGAATGCCCAAGCGCCCACTTGGCGTCGATGAACGAGGCAGTATGGCCTGTATCGGTAGCTGCAACGGCATAGCCCTTTGACAGGAACGCGGCCAGCTCTTGAGTGTCATACGATCCCGCGAAGCCGCCGTTGCCGGTGCCCTGAAGCCTGCCATTCCAGCCTTCGAGCGGCAGCCAGATTTCGATCGCGATATCGGAGTCGGCGCTGGGAGTGGCTTTCGCCATCACTCTGCAGAAGCCAGGCAACTTGCTCGCAAAGGCATCCGCGTCGTCGCCACCGGAGCCTGCGGGTGGTTTGTATCTGCCCGCCGGGAACGCCGTGGCTGATGTGATTGTCACATTGGGAATCTTGAGGTTCGCGAGCTTCGCGCAGGCGCCGTTGACTGATGGTGCTGAGCTTTCGGGCGGCATTAGGTCGGTGGCCTGAGCGGGTGCGAGGGTTGCGGCAAGCAGCAGTGAGCCAGCAGCGAAGAAAAATCGGGAGATGGTCATCGCTTGTGTCCTAACTTGAAGGCTGATTTCGGGGCAGGGCAATTTTATAACGAGCTATTGGCTTTTAGCAGTCAGCCTTTAGCTCCGGGCTGACAGCATAGGGGATTGCCCCCGAGCCGCTGGATATCGAATCACCCGCAACGGAACGATTGGCGAATTGAAAAAGCTAAGAGCTAAAAGCTAACAGCTAACGGCTGAAGTGCGGCGCCTTCCCGGTGCTATACTCGGCGAGTCATGCAAGTGTTTGCCATCCTTCCTGCGGCGGGTTTGGGAACCCGCATGGCCGGGCCGAAGCCGAAGCAGTTTCTGATCCTCGATGGAGTGCCTATACTGATTCACTCGTTGCGCGCATTTGCCGCAGTTGAGCGGATCAAAGCGATATATGTCGCGGTACGCAAGACCGAGATGGCGCGGGTTGAGGCGCAGATCGCCGAGTACGGATTCGGAGCCCAGGTAAAGGTGGTTGAGGGAGGCGACAAACGACAGGAGTCCGTGGCAAATGCGTTGGCCGCACTGCCAGCCGAGGCCGATGACGTTGTGCTGGTGCACGATTCGGTTCGTCCGCTCATAGACGCGGCGACCATAGAGCGCACCATTGACGCGGTGATCGAGACAGGTGCGGCCATAGTGGGGATGCCTGCCGTTGACACCATCAAACAAGTGGAACGCACGGCCCACGGGGCCCTGATCACAGCCACCATTCCGCGGGAGTGCGTGGTGCTGGCGCAAACGCCGCAGGGATTCCGGTACGGGCTGCTGCAGGGCGCGTTTGCCGAAGCCCAGGCCGATGGCTTTGTGGGTACTGATGAAGCGTCAGTTGTGGAACGCGCGGGCCATTCGGTAGCCGTGGTTCACGGATCTCAGGTTAATCTGAAGATTACGCAGCCCGGCGACCTGGAATTGGCCGAGTTTTATCTGATGCAGCGGCGCCGGCCGAGCTGATGTGGTCCCCCACCCTTTTCGCAAAGGACGCAAAACCGATGGGACGTCGAGGAATTGAGTGGGATTAGCGGAGTTAGCAGAAGCCTTGGCCGTAGACTGCACTGGATTTCTTGACGGCAATCACGGCCGCACACTGCGTTGAGAAAGTTCGCAATTGCTATGAATACACGAATCGGAATTGGCTGGGACTCGCATGCATTCAAGGCGGGGATACCTCTGCGCATTGGCGGCATGACGCTCGACCACCCCGAAGGACTGGCAGGTCACTCCGATGGCGACGTGCTGCTGCACGCCATTACCGACGCGTTGCTGGGCGCCGTCGGGGCGGGCGACATTGGCAGCTTCTTCCCGCCCGGCGATCCGCGCTGGAAAGACGCAGACTCCTCAATCTTTTTAAACCTTGCGCTCGAAGAGCTGCGGCACGCGGGCTACAGCATTGTGAATGTAGACACCACGCTGGTGCTGGCCGCGCCCAAGATCTCGCCCATCGCCGGCGAGATGCGGTCTCGCGTGGCTGACCTGCTCAACCTGCCCATCGACCGCGTGAGCATCAAGGCCAAAACACCTGAAGGGCTGGGCGTAGACCACGTGGCGCAATGTCACGCAGTGGTGCTGGTGGAGCGCAGTGAGGACTCAGAAGGCTTGAAGGCGATTAGCGAAGTAATTGAGACTCAGCGCCAGCTGGAGGACGTGGTTGACGACCTGCTCTCTTCTGTCCATGGCGTGCCCAAGCGGCGGGTTACGCCGAGTGTTTACGACACTGAAGACATTACGTAGGTTTTCTGCGGTCACTTTCCTGACAGATTCGCTGTCTTCACCTCCATGTGCCGTTGAACTGACCGTGCTAACATGGCCGGTTGAGGAAACCACTCTCCGGAGGTTGCGTTATGGGTGACTTGCTTCAGCCTATGCATCTGTTCATCGTGGCCATCCTGATTGCGCCCATCACCGTGATCGTTCTGCCACCGTTCTGGGTCATCTTCAAAAAGGCCGGTTTCCAGCCGATTCTCTCGGTCCTGATGATGGTTCCTCTTGTGAACCTGGCCATGCTCTACTTCGTCGCCTTCTCCGAATGGAAGGCAGAGCCAGCGCAGAAATTGTAGAGGCGCCGGCGAGGTGCGGTACGGGTCCACTGAGACCCTGCGATTGCGTGCGCCAATTCACGGCTGGACATGCGGAACATGCGATCCGCGCACGCCTCCAGGCCAATCGCGCGGTCTACGACTGCGTTCCGAGATCCTTCAATCTCGCCAGCGGCTCGGATGTAAACGAATTATTCTATTGCACATCGATCGAAATCAGGGTAACGTGTCTCGGAGATTCCATCCCGCTTGTGGAGTGTGACGTATGCATTTGATGACTCTTGTCGCCCAGACACAGCCCGATCCTGAAATGGTTCAGAAGATCCTGATGACGATGATCCCAATCCTGCTGGTCTTCACATTGATTGCGATCGCCATCGTGATGATCCCGTGCTGGATGATCCTGAAAAAAGCTGGATTCAGCCCGTGGCTGGCACTGCTGTGCATCGTTCCATCGCTGGGCACCCTGGTGCTGCTATATGTACTGGCGTTTGCCGAATGGAAGGTGACCCCAGCGCCTCCGGCGACATGGGCGACCGGTTATCCGCCGACTCCGCCGACTGTTTGAAGAGGCGAAGCGCGGAACCCGATGTTTTAGCATCGTAGAGGGATTTCTATTCTTACGATGACCGAATCTGCTATCTCTGCGCATCGCACTCCGCGCGTTCGCTTTGCGCCTTCGCCCACTGGTTTTCTTCACGTGGGCAGCGCCCGCACCTTTATCTTCAACTGGCTCTATGCCCGCCATAACGGCGGCACGATAGTGCTGCGCATCGACGACACCGACGTTGAGCGCAACACCGAAGCCAGCGTGCAGTCGATCTTTGAGGGCCTGAAGTGGCTGGGCCTCGACTGGGACGAAGAGTACAAGCAATCGGAACGGCTCGACCTGCACCGCGAGGCCGCCGAAGCCATCTTCGCCAAAGGCTTGGCATATCGGGATTTCACGCCGGCTCACGTTGGAGATGACAACCAGTCCAGCGCACAGGGCGCATGGTTGTGCAACCCCGGCATGCGCGATTTATCCAGAGAAGAAAGCGATCGGAGGGCCGCGTCGGGCGAGCCGTTCGCGCTACGCTCCCGCGTGCCGCGCGGAGAGCACTCCGTGCTGCGATTTACGGACGCAGTGTATGGAACTCAAACAAAGCTGACCGACGAGGTTGAGGATTTTGCGCTGCTCAGGTCGGATGGGATGCCGACTTATCACCTGGCCTCGTGCGTTGACGATGCCGAACTGCGCATTACCCACATCATCCGCGGCCAGGACCACCTGACCAATACCTTCAAGCACCAGCTCATCTTTGCAGGGCTCGGCGTTGAGCCTCCGCAGTTCGCGCACCTGCCACTGCTGGTTGCACCTGACGGCACCAAGCTCTCAAAGCGCAAACATGGTCCTGTAGTGAGTGTCACCACCTATCGCGATGCAGGATTTTTGCCGCAGGCATACGTGAACTTTTTGTGCCTGCTGGGATGGTCGCCGAAAAACGATCGCGAATATATGCCTTTGGATGAGCTTCGCGATCTGTTCAGCCTGGAGGGCGTGAACCGCTCCAACGCAGTGATCAACTTTACCGAGGAAGAGCCCTTTGACGCGAAAGCCGTGTGGCTGAATGCCGAGCATATTCGCGCGCTGCCGGTGGAAGTGCTGGCGCGAGAATTGCAGCCGTTCTTCGAACGGGCTGGATTCAAGGTCACGCCGGAGAAGGTGTTGGCCGTGACACCGCTGATTCGCGAGAGGATCAAATTGCTAAGCGAAGCAGTCAGCGCCGCAGATTTCTTTTTTGTCGACGAGTTGGCGCCTTACGATGTGGCCGAGCTGATTCCGCCCAAGGGTGGCGACGCTGCCATGGCGCGCAAGGTGCTTGAGACCGCGCTTGAAGTGCTGGCGGTGACGAACTTCGATCACGATTCGCTGGACCAGGCTCTGCGTGGGGCCGCTGGTCAACTTGGCTTAAAGGCCGGGCCGATGTTTCAGCCCATCAGAGTTGCGGTGTGCGGGCGCAAGAATGCGCCGCCGCTGTTTGAAACATTGGTCGCGCTGGGGCGCGAGGTGTGTTTGAAGCGGATTCGAGAGGCGACGGAGAATCTTAGTCGGATCGGCCGTTAGATACATCAACCGATTCCGCAAGAAGGAATCGAGAAAAGCGTCACTTTGCATGCGTCCAATTTGGAGCAGGCCGATCTTTCAACCAAACAATGAATTCTGTTGGAGGCGGTTCACCTCCTAGGTCGCGGAGCCTCGCAGTGCATTGCGCCCTG
>JASHVU010000667.1 GCA_030044455.1 Acidobacteriaceae bacterium
GGTCCCGTCACCAGCAATACATCTTCATTGTGGCCTTGGTTCGCGCCCTGCGGCAAACGCGGCAGCGGCGTGGCTCCCGGCTGCGTGCCTGAAGGCGAAACCAGCGCAGGGAACGGCCCGCCCGCCGCCGGCGTAAAGATGCCGATGTCGAGGCTCAGGCTCTCCTTGGGTCCAAACGTCAGATGCACGAGCCGGTACTTCACCGTGCCATTCAACACCAGCTCCGAGCTGATTTCTTTGCCCTTCACATTGCGCGGTGGAGGCGGCGCCTGGCCCACGGCGTACCACTCCAGAATTCGCTTCATCTCCTCGCGCCGCTGCGCCCACTGCTTCGCTGTCTTTACTTTCCTTCCATTGTTCAGCGTCATCACGTCGGGCATCTCGGGACGGTTTGGCAGTTGATCGACGCCCGGCATCGATGTCATCGACGTCTTAACCGCCGGAAGTGGAATCTCGTTTGGATCTGGCCGGAGCGGAGTTAATGGGAGGACCTCCGTCTTACTTGGCTGTGCAGCTTGCCCATTCATCACTCCTGGAGCGAGTTCTATTGCCACAAACAGCACACCGCTCCGTGCCACAGCTGGCGACAGAAACATCAAAACGGAGAGTGGAGAGAGAAGCACTCCGCTCGAATCATGCAGTATCTTCGCAAAAAACGACATCATCGTTCAGATCCAGTCCTTCTCATGCCGATCGGAATTCGTGTCGAATCAGGCACATCTGAAGCAGCAGCTGCAACGAACTGATGGCAATTCTACCATTCGAGCTGCGCATGTGGTTAGACCACATGATCGGTCACGCACTTTCCCAGAAAGAGGAAAATGCCAATATTTCTTTAATATATTGTGGAATCGTGCTTTTTCTCTTGACACCTCTGTAGACATATTTGGATAATTCGAGCGTTTCAAGGTCAGACCACTCAATATCCCACAATTCGTTCCGCCCCAGAGACCCTGCCTAGACCGCGACAAATACGCGGAGCGATTCCCTCGGAGGTCCGGTCCATGCGACGCATTCCATTCGCCCTCATGCTAGAAGTGTGTTTGTTAGCCGCATCCAACTGTGCGGCGCAAGCGCCTGCCGCCCTGCCCTACACCATCACCACAATTGGCGGATCTTCGCCGATGGCGGCCACGGCCGGGACACAATGCCCAAATCTTCCCACGGGCGTGGTGTCAAGCGACGCATTCGGAGACGGCTGCCTGGCAGTGAATGGCATCTTTGGCGTGGGCGCATTCAGCGGGCTGGTCGTAGACCCCTTCGGCAATGTGCTGGTGAACGACGACGTCAAGGGAGTACTGCACCTCATCAATCCGAATTCCGGAATCATGACCCTTGTGGCGGGCGGCGGCACCGCTTGCTCGAGCAAGGAGGACTCGTCAGGCGACGGCTGTGTTGCTGCAACCGGCACACCCACCACGCCCATCGCCGATGCGCGCGGAGTCGGCATTGATCCTTACGGCAACATTTTGCTGGCCGGGTATAACGATCACTTCGTTCACCTCATCTGCCGCAATGCGTCACCGTTGTGCGGAAGTGGCGCGCCGTCGGCCGCAAGTCCAATTCAAATTGCCATCGGCAATCTGGGCCTGGTGGCAGGCTGCGCTTATTCCGGCGGATCAAGCGGCGTGACAGGCGCAGGCGTCGACAATACACCCGCGTTCACATTGCCCACTGCCGAATTCAGCGGATCGCCATTCGTTAACGCCGGCGGCAGTTCCTCGGCCTGCAGCACCTCGCTTGGCGAAGTGGATCAACCGCGCGGCGTCTCGGCAGACTCGTACGGCAACGTCTACTACGCCGATACCACCAGCGAGCGCTGGCGCGTGGTACTCGGCCCGCAAACGTACAATGGTGTGACCAATCCGCTTTGGGCTGTTCTCCAACAAAATCCATCCTGGTACAACGGCACCGGCAAATTTCTTACCGCGGGATATGTGTACACGATTGCCGGCGGCAGCAGCGCCGCTACGACCAAAGGCTCGTCGTGCGCCGGAGGCGGAATCGCAACAGACAGCGACGGCGATGGCTGCCTGTTCACCGCGGCAACGGTGTTTGCCAGCACCAGCGATGCCCAGGGCGTAGGCGTGGATGCGGCCGGCAACATGGTGTTTACCGACGCGGGCCATGGGCTTTTGCGCGTCCTTTTTGTCAGCGGATCAGGAGCACCCGGCGCGGCGATGACCAATGCCATCGAAGTAAACAACGTGGGCATGAATCCTTCGAGCCCGCAACCCGGTTTTGTGTATTCGTTGGCCGGCGGTGGAACATCCGGAGGTGTCTCTTCCACGCCTACCCTTGGCAACAGCCGCACTGCGCTCGACTCTTCAACCACCAAGCTGACCGTGAGTCCGCAAGGCAACATCTTTATCGGCGACAAGACACGCGTTCTGTTTTTCGACATGAACTCGGGTTTCATCCGCACACTGTTTTCGCAGGCATCGTCGAACGTGGCGACCGGCAACTTCTGCGCTGGTAGCTCGGGACAAGTATCGTTAAGCGCATACAGCGATGCATGCCCGGCGGCGAGCGCCGAGTTTGGCAATAGCAATGGGCTGAGCGCCGGAGTCGATGAGTCAGGCAACCTGTATTTATATGACGGCACCAGCAGCACCACGGGCCAGCTCGTGCGTAAGGTTCTCGCTCAGGGCCTGGCCGAGCAGTCGCTCAGTGTTCCGCTGATTCAAGACTTTGAGATTCATTTGCCTGAGAACACGACTGGTTCTGTGAGTGGAGCTACGGCCACTCTGACTTCGACTTCGGATATGATTGCCGGCGCGCCTGCGTGCACGCAGAACGCTGATGATTCTGTCGATTGCCTGGTATCTGTTACCGCGACACCCTCGGCCGTGGGTCTGCGATCAGC
>JASHVU010000668.1 GCA_030044455.1 Acidobacteriaceae bacterium
CTTTCCTGAACTCTCGAGTTATAGATGTGCACGATCATTAAACGGCGAACTCGCCTATGAAGTATCTCCGCAGGAGTGCTTCACGCTATCACGCGCTGCGAACTGCCGCGTGAAATGTATCGTGTTGTTGGAGCGCTCCGGCGAACGTGGATGCAGCATTGAGCCGGTAAGCGCTGCAGAAGCAATAAGCCGGTTGTCCGCCGATATTGAACCGCTAATGGGGCAGCTGAGACATGCTTATCGGCAGCAACTCGCATTGCTGAATCGGCTTTCCGATGTTGCATGCATTCGCGCACTGCTCAATGGCCCGCCGCTCCATGTCGCCCGCACGCTTGATCGCGCCCTCAACCGCACATTCGATCGTAACTCTTCAGACAAAGGCCGCATCTCGCGCAGGAGTGAACCTGACCATTTAGCTCCCGTGTAGTCAACCTGATCAAACCGCAAACAAATGCGCGACTTCAACCAGGCAATTCGCTCAACTCGCTAAGATGAAAAAGCCACGTTACACTCCATCTCAACCTACCGACCTCATGCTCCGGCGTGTTCCGCTTAATTTTCGTGCTGCATTTCTGTGGCACAGTGTTCCAGTGCGCATCGTCACTAACTCGTACCCAATTCTCCAGGCCGCTGCGGCCGCGGGACTGACGCACATACAAAAGGCACATGCACGAAGCCTCTCTTGTTGGGAAGTGACCGTTGAAGAAGACAGCGCCGCTCCAAGCCTCGCATGCACTGCCCAGGTTTGGCGAAATGATGAGTCGGTGTTTATTGAGATCGCGCAGCGGCAATGGTTCGCCTTTGACGCAAAGAGCGGCGATGGCGCTGGGTTTCTCGCCACGCGGGCGCCGGAATTGGCCGCGCATGAGTATATCGAAGCAATCCTAAAGTATCTTATGCCTACATTTAAGTACTACGCTTGCGTTACAAGCTGCGATGACTAAGATTCCTCCATTTCGTAAGGCGGTCGTGGCTTTTCTTGCCACGGATGATTGTGCGTCCCTTGATGCATACACCGCGGAAGATTGGGTGGATCAGTTTCGCTGGCTTGACCGCAGTGGTCTTGCATTGCCACTGGCTGCAAGAATACTTGAATCCCGCCACACCTCGCGATTTCCAGACCCCGTAGTGCGCGCCCTCACCATTCGGCTCCGTGACAACGAAGGTCGAATGAAATCGATACTTGAGCTGTTCTGCGATATACAAGCTGCGTTGGCAACAGAGCGCATCTCATTCTGCTGCCTCAAAGGCTTCAGCCTGTTTCCGGAAGTATACGGATTCATTCGCGAGAGACACCAGCTGGACTTTGACCTGTTGATCGATCCTCGGGATGCCGGTCGGGCTGTGACGGCGGTCAAATCGCTCGGGTATACATTGACGAAGAAAGGGCCTGCGGATGAGATGCGCCTGACACGTTCATGGAAGAGACACCTCACCGCAGACTCGTGGCTCTACCAAATCTCGGAAGGTCCCGCGCTTGAGCTTCACACTCGCCTCTGGGAGCCCGAAACCGGAGTTGTCGACTTCCCCATTCCACCCGGAAGCATGAACCACATCGATGTTCGGTTCGTTGCAGGAGTCGCCGTGCCACGGCTTGCACCTGCATGGCAGTTTGTGTCATTAGTGCTGCATATCTTTCATCATCTGGTGATCTGGTGGGTCCGATTGCTTTCACTGTACGAGGTTTCAATCTATCTGCGCCGCAATCGCAATGAAGAAGTCTTGTGGGAGGAAGTCAGCTCAATCTTGGCGACTGACGCGCGCCTTTCTTCCGCCTGCACATTGGTTCTGCAGCTCGTGAAGCGCGAGTTCAGGGTGGAGCTACCTGAAGCGCTCGATAAGCTGTGCCGATTGAGTCTTACCGCTGACAGTTCTACCTGGTGTGAGAATTTCGGGGAGAACTGGCTCTACGCCGACCCCCCCGGCACGAAACTTTCCCTCCTGGTGCAGCGGCAATTCTACGCAAACAGAGAAGCGTGGTGCGCATATCTCCGGCAGAGGTTGTTCCCGCGCAAAGTTCCCCCGAATCTGTGTGACGACGCCTCGACGAAAGCCCGGCGCAGCCTGCGATATCGTGCGGCCGAGGCGGTCTATCAGGCGCAACGCACTCGCTTCCATCTTGCATCCGGCTGGCAATACCTTTGCGCAGCCGTGCGATGGAAGCGACTCGCCCAAGTCAACACCGCTCTACCGCACCTGAGCCACGAGCGCACCGATCCCGCTTTTGACGAACATGCTCCGCATCCTTGGCAAGCGAAATGACGTCTGTAACGCCTTTCCGACGCCTTGAGTTGCTCGCAGTTGTAACTCTCGCAACGCTGCTCGCTTGGAAGGGAATTTGGGTGGGCTGGCATACCCTGGGGACCGACTTCCCGCAGTATTACGTCGTCGCACGATTGATGGCCCGACACTTCTGCCTTGACAGGATCTATGACTGGGTTTGGTTGCAGCGTGCTGCAGATCACGCTGGAGTAACTCACCAGTTAGTTGGATTTTCAGGGCTAACGCCGTTTTCAGCCTTACCCATAACTCCACTTATCTGGCTCCCAGTCCTCGCGGCGAAACGTGTCTGGATTATGTTGAATTTGGGCCTGCTTGTTATTTTGATTCATCTTTTGCGTAAACATACCGGTTTACCTCTTCTGAGAACATGGCTCATTGGGCTTCTTGCCGCGATTCCGCTGCGAACCAGCTTCGCTTTCGGGCAGATGCATCTAGTTGTTTGCGCGCTGCTTATTGCCGCTTGGTGCCTGCACCTGCGCGGAAGGCAGCTCGCAAGCGGATGCTGTATCGCCATCGCAGGCGCTCTAAAGATTTATCCGCTCTTTTACTGTTTGTATTTCCTGATGAAAAGGCGCTGGCGCGCACTCGCCGCCGTGGTCCTACTGTCCGTAGTTTGCCTAATGCTGTGCTATGCGATTTTTGGCCGACCCGCCGTGAGTGCTTACCTCGCGGAACAACTGCCGCGTACGCTACAGGGCGAAGGCAACAACCCGTTTCTTGCTAGTGCCACGTCTGCTTCGGCCATGTTCCACCGCCTCTTTCTCATTGAACCGGAGTTGAACCCGCACCCGCTCGTTTCATCAGTGTGGCTTTATGCAACACTCTATCCGTTGTGGCAAGCCTCACTGGCTGCTTTAGTTTTGCCAGGAATCAGGCCCGGCCCCCAAAGCAGAGATCGAGAGACGCTTGAGTGGTGCGCATTTCTCACCTTGTTACTGTTTCTGTCATCGGCGCCGGCCAGCTATCATTTCGTAACGTTGATCGCTGCCGCGGGTCCAACTTATGCTTTTTTCTGGCGGAAGCAAAGGCTAGCCGGAGCGGCATTTCTCTTGGTGTATGTCGTAGCTTGCAATGCATGGAACATCGTGATCCCAAACCCCTTTTCGCCAGGTAATACTGTCACTCTTGTGCCTAAACTCTGGGCAGGGGTTGGTCTCATCTTTGTCTACGCCTGGTTACTGTTATTGAAGACCCGCGACGACGCGATGCAAGGAGCGCGAGCTTTTCCGCCACCCTCAAATCCCGGAGAGCCTCCTTCGCAGAAGACCCGCCCATATTCAATTGCAGTTGTCATCATCGCAGCCATTTGGCTGGGTGGGTTTTTGAGTACACGGCATCACTTGCGATCGATTTCGAATGATAACTCGCGCAAACTGGTAATGACTGATCACGCGTGGCTGCGAGGCACTCCGCGGGCCACATCTGCGGGACTCTATTACCTGGCGATGCTCGATACCGGATACCGCGTGATGCGGGACGGAACTCCCATCGACGCCAGCGTGAGTGTCGACGAATTGAGTTTTGCAGTCGATCGCGAGGGCCGCGAATTGTGGGTCGAATTCGCCGACCCGAATGGCTCACATATCACCAGAGCAACACAAGCAGGCGCGGCATTTGGGAGGTGCGTGATCAACGATGCCGAGTCTCCTGCGCTCGCGGCAGACGGGAGCGCTCTGGCTTTCATACGGGAGAACAGAGGACACGGCAGCCTATGGATTATCAGCACTCAAAGCTGCGGCCCAGCAGGGCCGGGAGCCGTTCGAGTTACCCCTGAAAGCATGGATGTCCGCGCCATCAACTCCTCGCCGGAAGGCAAGTTCATTGTCAGTGCGATTACAGCGCACGGCGCGAGTGTGTTCAACGTCTCGCCGACCGGCGTGATGGAACGACTGTTGCAGTCGCCAACGCAACTGGGCTCATCGGAGATTTCAGCGGACGGCAACCACCTATTAGTAAGTCAACTTATCGCCAACCGCTGGCAACTCGCGATTATTGATCTCCTGCGTCACTCGCGGCGACAAATCACGTTCAGTGACTGTAACTCACAATCGCCCGTGTGGAAGGACTCTCGCACGATCCTTTACGCAACGGACTGCGAGCGTGGCAACGGCTTAAACACACTTGCCCGGATCCGCTGGGAAGAGTGACAACTGCAATCCGAGCAGCCGTCTGACATGTACCACACATAGTAAGTCAATACTGCTGCGGCCCTTGTATTTCGTAGTCTTCGCCGAATTTATTCTTATGCGAACCTGGCGGGGTCGTTTCTACAGTGAAGGTGCCAAGGTCGACGTTATCGCCCGTAATTGAGGTCCTGTGTACAGGCGCAGCCGATAACTTATCTGAACTGCCAATGGCCCAAAGATGCATATCGTAGGAGCCGGCCTCAACGCCGTGAATGATGAGCAAACCCTCTGGCGTTGAGGTCGCAAAATAGGGTGTCGGTAATGAGACAACGACAGCGCTCATCTCAGGATGAATGTTGCAGAAGATAAAAGAAACTCCGGCGCGGTCGAAATGGACGCTTCTGCTGGTTCCGCTTTCATAAAGGCCAAGGTCGAACCTGCGTCCATTGAACAATGAGAATACGTTGTGGAAGAAGGGGTCTTGATTTGGAAAATCGACGATGCTCCCGACCGGGACCACCAGCAAATGTGGGTGGAACTCCTTGTTTTTTTGACTAAGCTCATAGTGGCCTTGTTTTAGAGCAGGCATGTTCGCTGCTGTATCGCCGGCTGGAGTAAGCCACAGAACTACGTCTTGATTGCCGTGCAGCGCACTGCCTTTGTTCGCGCCGGTAACCTTTACCTCGACGTGGGCGGTAACTTCGGTTGCCTGCGCCCTGTTAACGCAGGCGATTGCCATAGCAGCCAGAAAGCACGCTGAAAGTACAGGCATTGTACATAAGCCGGAGCGGTTCAAAAGATATACCCCATGCTGAGGGTCAGATTCTGCGCGACCCCCTCAGGGCCATAGATATACCAGGAACGCAGGCCGCGATACTCAGCCGAGAAGACGAGATAAGTTCGTGGCCGCACAATGATATTCGCACCAAAACTCTGGTTTCTTATCAGATACAAATACGGAGACGTTGTAACGACCGGTGAACCTTCGCGAATTTCGTCGGCATAGCCCGCGTCGATGCCAAAGAACCCATTGAACTCGACTGTGGGCGCGAACCTGGCCTTAAGCTGCGTCCAGCCACCCTCGGCATCAAGCGATTTGCCCGAGCCATTGTCGTAGCCGGTCACAATGTTTTTAAATGCGCCGCCGCCAAGGTCGCCAATGCCGCGGCCACGATAGAATTCACCGGAGAGTTCGACTGGTTTGGCAATCGGAAAGCGCCAATCCGTAGTACCGGCCCAGAAGTCGAGCTTCTCATCTCCATAGAACAGCTGGCGCGTATAGTAGCCATTTGCACCTATTTCGAAGGGATGCGATCGATCGCCCCATTCCCACGCCGCCCTTGATTCGTAGCCAGGCTGCAGGTTGCTCCGCAAGATTCCATCGGCCACTTCTCCGGTAATGTCGCCCGCCTCCGGATCAAGGATACCGAGGCCAAAGACGGACCACCCGTGTGCCATTGGGACGCGCTCGACGGCGGTGAATTGCGGCAGCCAGGTCCAAAGATTGCCCGACCATGCCAACGCGGGTTCAGCCACGGTGGCAAACGATGTGGGCGAGAGAGAAGAGATAAGCGGAGACTCAAGGCCCGCCGTAACTTGGGTATTTGGCCAATCGATATCAATCTCGGCCGTACGGAGGTGGAAGTAATTAACCGATAACGGAGTCGAGGAAGCGTAATTGGCGCCATCAAAAAAGTCGGCAGCAAATTGCGCCGCAGTGTGTGCGGTCCAAAACTTTGGGCCAGTGGCACGAAGACCCAATTGAGTCTGATTCAGTGTCGCACCGAGCGAGTGATGAGGATAGTAAGGGCCTCGTTCGATCGCAATCAACGGTAGTGCAGGGTTGTCCACGCTTCCATCAACGACGTACGAGTTGAAAAGCACAAGGCCGGTAAGTGCGACAGGATACCTGGAGGCGGATTCGACTTTAGTCTGTTGCAATGTCTTTACTTCGGACTGAGTTACTTCCTGATCCGTCTTGATTTGTTCGACTGCTTCCCTGAGTGTTGAGGCAGAAGCTGAATTCTCTTCCCCAGCGTCCACCTTCTTTTTGAGGATCAGCACTTCATTCTGCAGCCAGTCAATCTGACGATGCGCGATGTCGAGCTGGGCGCGCATTTCGGTCAGCATATTCAGCATATCTTGCATGGTGGGTTGGGCCGTCGCGTCATTCGAGCTTATAGAGGCGTTGGAGCTGTTTAAGGGTGCACTGGGGGGCAGCGATGACTCCTGAGCCTGGCTGGGAATCCCCCCGTTGCTAAGGCAGAGACCGGCTGCGAGAACAACAAGAGACACATTTGCCGTGTTCAACACACGCTCTCTCATCTTCTCAATCCCTCATGGTTATGATACTAAGTCGATGGGTCCGGCGGCACAAATTGGGGAGGGCGAAAAAGTGTGTCGCACACCTGGATCGGAGTGCGAGGTGTTCTGAACGATACCGAGACAGAATCAAGTTCCAGCGATGCTTCGCGGGCGCCTCAGTCAACAGGCTCCGTGACCATTGCAAATGGTTCCAATTGTCTTCATCAATACCCTGATGTCGCCGGATAACGATGAGACCGCAGCGCACTCAGTATTAAGCATACTGCGCCGTGCCTGCCGGGGATTTCCGGAAAACTGGAAAGCTGCTGTCAAGTGAAATCCGTCGCATTCTGATCGCCGTTCCTTTCGCAAAACGAAAGTTGCTGTATCCCGAAGGCACCATCCTCGAGTCAGTGCGACCCCATCGAGCGCCGACCTTGCACTGAAACCCGCCGGGGCACGCCAACTCTGATTTTGCCGTAATGGCCGCCCCTTAAGAATGCAGAGGAATACCAGCCTGGCATGTCACTTAAATGTCAAACTTGTGTCGCAATTTGGAGACCGGATGGCTCTGAAAGCAAAATTAAGAACCTCATGACGTTGGCCGCAACCCTGGGTCTACGGCGCGGCCGGCCGTTATTGCGGAGCCGGCCCACGAACGATTTGAACAAAACCATCTGGACGCAAGTACTTTTCAAAAGCGGCCTTCACCTGGTCTGCATTCAGTTCCGCGTATCGCTTTGCCGCCTCAACAGGCTCGTTAAGCGGAAGGCCGATTAATGCTCTGCCAAGAATTCCGCCCGCCACCGACCCCTCGCTCGACTCGCTCAAGGGGAGCTGCCGTAGAAGCAGAGCCTTGGCCTGTTGCAACTCGGCAGGAGAGACGTCCTGTGTCCGCATCTGGTCCAGATCGCGCTGAATCAGAGCTCTCGCCTTGGAGACATTCTCCGGATTGCAACCATAGGTGACGGAATACGTGGCCCGGCTCTCCGAGGCCGCGAGACTTACGTCCACGCTGTATACATAGCCGGCCACCTGTCGCAGGTCGTGATATAGGCGCGTTGCATAAAAGCCTCCGCCCAGCACGTGATTGCCAAGTTGCAGAGAATAGTAGTCCTGGTTGAATCGGTTGAGATCCATTTGCTCAGAAAGAGTGACTGAATCCTGCACCGCCTGCCTGTCGGCCACGTTCGCTGCGGAGGGTCTATTGAGCGGGACGGCGGGCAGCACGGTGTCAGGTTTGGGGCCTGCGGCCTTCCAATCGCCAAACCATTTCCCAATTACCTCCTTGGCCTCCTCCGCAGTCACGTCGCCAATGACCACGATGGTGGTCAAATCCGGCCTAAAAGTGGCGGAATAGAACTGCTTTACGTCGTCGAGAGTGATTTTGCCAACAGTGTCGGGCGTTACTTCCCTTAACGCCGGGTCGCCGGCCGGAAGCAATGCCTCATCGAGGGCGCGCGAGGTTCGGTACCCTGGGCTGTGCAGCTGTCCGGCGACAAATTGCGCCGTCTGCCGCTGCACAACGGCGAAAGCCTCAGACGGCAGCGCCGGATGAAGTTCGTTATCGGCAAGGAGCTCGACGCCACGGGAGAAGTGCTCTTTCAATACATCAAGGGAAAAATGGAAACCCGCGTTCTCGTTTGCGGCAATGTCGTCCAGCGCCTTCTGGAAGGCCAACCGATCCAGCGTTTGGGTTCCGTATGAAAAGAGGCCATCGAGAATGTTAGAGACGCCCTCCTGCCCGGACGGCGTTTCAAGATCGGAATCGTGTTTTACAGCGCCTGCGACCGACACGGTTGGGCTGGTCCGATCGGTTTTCACGATCAAACGAATCCCATTCGGTAGCTTTGTATCCGATACCTGAATGAAATTCTCGGGGACCTTGAACTTGGCCAGTGCGTCTGCCGCCCATGCCGGAAGCTCCACAGGTTTGGTCGGCGCCGAAGTTACCTCCTCGGCGCCGCCGTATCCCTTGCCGGCGACCGGCTGTCCGGTGGGGACAGGTTTCAACTCCGCCGATATCGAATTCTGATCTGCCAGGTACAGCTTGGCGACTCGGTTCACATCGGCAAGCGTCACCCGCTTGATGGCTTCAATATCTTCATCGGGAGAATTGCGCCCCTCAGCAGCCAGCGCAGTCGACCATACGTCGGCCAGCCCGGGGATGGAGTTCCGCTGAAACTCGGCCTGGGCAACCTCGCTGCGAATGGCCGCAGCCACCAGATCCTCAGGCACGCCCTTCTGGGCGTAGCCGGCAAGAATGGCTCGCATTTCGCTCATGGCGGCATCGGCATTCGCCTGTGCGGGCAAAGCCACCAGCCCAAAGCCCACGCTGGCCTTGGGATAAGTCTCGGCCATTCCGAATTCCGCAGCCAGGGCCTTGCCCGCCGGCACCATTCCATATAGATCGGCGCGTTGGCTGGCCAGCACATCGGCGAGAATCTGGCTGGCCGCATAATCCGGTGAGTCAGTTCCGGGGAACCGGTAGGCTATAAATCCCAACATATAAGGAAGATTGCTGTCGAGCGTAAAGGTCTCGGACTTGATGGGCTTGAGATCGACAGCCGGCCTTGCCGGCAATGGATGATCGGGAACATTGCCGAACCATTGCTTAACCTTGGCAAGAGTCGTGGCAGGATCAATATCTCCTACAATCACCAGGATTGCGTTCGAGGGGCTGTACCACTTGTGGTAGAAATCCTTCAGCATCTCGCCCGTAGTCGCGTCGAAGGAACTCTTGGTGCCCAGCGGATCGTGCGCATAGGGAGTGCCCGCGAACATATCCTGGTTGAGTCGATCAATGAATTTGTAGGTGGGATTGGAGAGATCGCGTGCAACCTCCTGCTCAATTGCCCCGCGTTCCTCTGTCCACTCCTGCTGCGAATCATCAATGCCGTGCAGGCACGCTGCCTGAGCCTCGAGAGCGACGTCGAGATCGGCGGCGGGAACAGTCGCGAAATACTGGGTGATGGTCTGCTGCGTATCGGCGTTGTTACGGCCGCCCAATTGCGCATAGATTGCGGCCGTCTGGTCTGCGGTCACGCCCGTGCATCCGCGAAAGGCCATGTGCTCCTGTGCATGAGCCATCCCCGGAAAACCGTCTGGGGTTTCGTCGCCCCCAACCTTGAAATTCAATTCGACGGTTGCCACGGGAGCGAGCGAGTTGCGGATCACGACCACGCGAAGGCCGTTGTCGAGCTTCGCACGAACTGCTGACTGCTGCTCGGTCGCGGCATGAGCGCCCACGACGGCAAGAAAGAGCCAAAGCACCACACGCACAGAATGATTTCGATTCACTTCAATCTCCTCACGATTCCGATCCCGCTCCCGGCTGACCTGCGAATACGATGTCAATAGCATCAGGTCTTCTGTTTCAGTGTGGCACATCAGTCCCGTGTCAGCACCTTCCGAGTCAATTCGGACTATATCCTCAGGGATGCAGCGGCATCGGCGGCGCGTTGCTTGAGGCGATATCGTAAGTTGTGGGTTTATCCTGCGGCAAGGAGCGAATCTTGTGAAACGACCGGACCGTTTGAAAGGCTCATTCGGAGTGATGATTGTCCTCGCCTGCCTATTGACGGGTTGTTCGCATTCGTCCGGGCAAAGCTCAAACCGCAATGAAGAGACGATCGTCATGATCCGCCACGGCGAAAAGCCGGCGGCTGGATTGGGCCAGTTAGACTGCAAGGGCTTGAATAGGGCGCTTGCGCTGCCATCCTTGTTAATTGGGCGATTTGGGAATCCGGACTTCATTTACGCACCCAACCCAAGTGTGCAGGTAAGCGACCACAGCGCCAGCGGCTACTCCTACGTTCGACCGCTCGCCACCATTGAGCCGACCGCAATCCGGCTGGGGATGCCGGTGAACGCACAGATTGGGTACGACCGGATCGATCTTTTGCAACAAGCTCTGCTGCAGCCCGCTTATGCACATTCGCTCGTCTTCGTTGCATGGGAACACGCCAAACTGCATGACTTTGCCGAGCAGATGGTCAAATCCTATGGAACCGGCCATGATCGGGTGCCCGATTGGCCCGGCAGCGATTATGAAACGATCTATGTTTTCCATATAACCAGGACAGAGCAAAACGGCGCTCCGCAAGCCAGGCTTGAAATCCAGCAGGAGGGCTTGACCAACTCGCTGTCAGACGCCTGCCCCGGTCCAAAGTAAATTCTGAGTGAGCGCTGCGCGATGCTGAAGACCGGAATCTGAGACCCTGTCGGGAGGAACACCGGTCATTATTGCTAGACTTGGGCGATGGTCCCGGCTTAGCATTGTTCCCCGCGCAACCAAATGATGCGGTTGCGTGCGTTTTTGCTCTTTTCGGGTCGAGCATATTCGATTCCAAACGCAAGTTGACATGATTCGCTGAACGAATTCCTCAGTTCCGCGGGAGTAAACCCCGCCACACATGCAAGCAGTTAGTTCTGATTGGGCCGATCGACGGGCGCAGTCCCGGAGGCGATGCCCACACGGGGGAAATCATTGTGAAATACTTCGCTGCTTTGGTGGCCGCGAGCGTGCTCGTCGCAACCAGTTGCCTTGGTCAGGATGTGGACACCCATGCGTTGCAATCGCTGCATTGGCGCTTGATCGGTTCGTTTCGCGGCGGGCGCGTGAGCGCGGTGGCCGGAGTGCCCGGCAATCCCAATATCTACTACTTCGGCACGCCGGGGGGCGGGATATGGGAGTCGACCGATGCGGGCCGCGTTTGGGAGCCCATCTTCGACAAGGAGCGGGTGGCCTCAATTGGCGCGCTCGTAGTTGCGCCCTCCGATTCCAAAATCATCTACGCGGGAACAGGAGAGCAGACCCCGGGCAACGGCGTTTACAAGTCCACTGATGCGGGCAAGACCTGGACCCATGCAGGACTTGAACAGACGCGGTTCATTCAGGCCGTGATCGTCGATCCGCATAATCCCGACATCCTGATCGCGGGCGCCAACTCCATCGGCGTGTATGTTTTCTCGCACCCCTTTCCCAAGTACGACCTTACAACTCCACGAGGCGTCTTCAAATCCACTGACGGCGGCAAGACATGGAAGCAGACACTTGATAAAGCTGACTCCGCCGGTGTGTTCGATATGGAAGTGGACCCCGATGATCCGCACGTCCTCTACGCTTCGCTGCTGATTCCAAGACCGGAGCCCAGTGAGTCGGCTGCGAATAACAATGCCTCCCCGACTGAGAAGGAGCCGGAAGATAATTCGGTAGTCTACAAATCCACCGACCAGGGTTCGACATGGACTCCGCTGGCGTCAAAAGGGCTGCCGGTGACGGGCCGCGGGCGGCTGGGACTTGCGGTTGCGCCGCACACCGGTGGCAAGCGGATCTATGCGGTGGTGACACAGGGCTTCTATCGGTCCGACGACGCGGGCGCCACCTGGACCAAGTCAACGAATGACCCGCGCATTCTTGGCAGCTCCTATTTCAGCAGGATTTTTGTCGACACCAAAAACCCCGACATTCTCTATATGGCGCAGACCTCGCTCTATCGCTCGACGGATGGAGGCCATACCTTTGAAGCGTTCGTCGGCGCACCGTCGGGCGACGACTTTCACGTGCTCTGGATCGATCCCACCAATCCGCGCCGTATGCTTCTCGGAGTGGACCAGGGAGCCATCCTGAGCGTGGACGCGGGCAAAACATGGAGCACCTGGTATAACCAGCCGACCGGCCAGTACTACCACATCTCCACCGACAACCAGTTTCCTTACCGCACTTACGCTGCACAACAGGACAGCGGCACGCAGTCAGTGCCCAGCCGCAGCGATAACGG
>JASHVU010000669.1 GCA_030044455.1 Acidobacteriaceae bacterium
GAGTTAGTAAGTCCGCGATAAGTTGGTTGGCTACTCATCTCCGCGGGATTCTAAATACGTCCACGAAACTGGGTGCCTCATATCTCGATTCTGAGACAGGGGAAACCACAGAACCAGGTTTACCCGGCTCCAGCCCTGCTAACTCCGCTAGCTCCGCTTTATAACCACCTATGCCCCGATCGACCATCATCCTGCTCAAGACGCTCACCTGGATCGCATGCCTCGCGCCTGCTGCGTGGCTGGTATGGGGCGCAATCACCAACAATCTCGGCCCCGATCCCACCGCCAGGCTCGCCTTCGCCACCGGTCTCGCCACGCTTCGTCTGCTGGCCATCACGCTTGCCATCTCCCCGATCCGCAAGCTCATTCCGCGGCTCGGCTGGCTCATCCGCTTCCGGCGTCTGCTCGGCCTCTTTGCTTTTTTCTACGCCACGCTGCACATGCTCACCTGGCTTGCGCTCTATAACAACTTCGACCCGCACGCCATGCTGATCGACGTTACCAAGCGCCGCTTCATCATGGCCGGCGCAGCCGCATATCTGCTGCTTTTGCCGCTCGCGCTCACCTCAACCAACTGGGCCATCCGCAAGCTGGGCGGCAAAAACTGGAACCGCCTGCACAGCCTCATCTATCTCGCGGCCATCTGCGGAGTAGTGCACTACTGGTGGCAAGTCAAGCCCGGCGTGCTCACGCCTACGAATATGACGGTCCTGTTTGCCGTGCTGCTGCTGGCGCGGCCCGTAATCGCCTTCGCGCAGAAGCGCAAATCGCAAAGCGCAGCGGCCTGATCGGGTCTTCGCTACAGCTCTTGGCTATTGGCTGGCCTGCTGCGGCGGAGGCGGTTCAGTCAGCGGGACCAGCACATCGGTCATGTCGTCCTGCACGCTGAGCGGCATCTCCTTGTCCATGTATTTGTGCACGCCGGCTGTGGCCTGCGCCGGCGCCCCTGAGTCCGCCGCTCCCGAGCCATCGCCACTCTGGCCCGCTGAACCCTGTCCATCGGCACTCTGCGACGGTGCACCGGCAGCAACATCCTGCGCATTCGTCACCTGCAAAATGTAGCTGCCGGAAGGCACGTAGTCGAAGCTGAAGCTGCCGTCTTTCAGCATCGCCGTCTGCCGTGCCTCTTCGCGGTCGTCGGCGTAGAGCAGATGCACAGTTGCTTGCGAAGGCGCATGCGCGTCCGTGCCCGCAGTGATGTTGCCGGCAACGGTGAATAGCCCATCGAGCGGCAGCACAATATCGACGCCGTTATGCGTTTCACCCGCGCTCACCTTCACGGTCTGAGCCTTGTCGATGCGGAAGCCGCCGCCAAAGCAGAACTTCGGCGACGCGTTTTCGTCTTTTACCGGCAACAGAGCGCAGACCTTGTATTCGCCTTGAGGCAGATCGGGAATGACATAACGCCCGCGCCCGTCGCTCTTGGCGTCATCCGGCCAGCCGTCGCCGCCACTCGATCCAATCTTGATCCAGTGATCCTGCCCGGTCTTGCGCAGCACCGCGTATCGAATTCCGATGGCCGGGCTCGAGTCGTCATAGCTCATAGTGCCTTCAATTGCGGCGCCGCGATCGATCGAAATACTGATGTCGCTTGTGTGTTGCGCCGCGACGGTGAGCTTCACCAGGTGATCTTTCCACTGGTCGATCTCATCGATAAGTTTTTCGCGCTCCGAGGCCCCGGCCCCAAGCCGGTTTTCATCCACCGCCAGCGTCGGGTCGATATACCCGTCGAGCGTGGCGAAGGCGTAGTAATCGCCGGGAGGGACCGCCTCAATCTTGAATTTGCCATCCAGGCCCGTCGTGCCGGTTTCGTCCAGGTCGATCGAGTCTTTGTCGGGACCCGCTCCGGCGGTCTTGGGGTCGTATGCACGCAGCAGCATAACGTCGGCAAATCGCGCTGGCCTGCCGGTGTCGGTGCACAGCACAAAACCGGTCACGGTTCCTTTGGTAGGATCGGGTTTGCGCGGCGCGTTGTCATCTGGGCAGCCGCTCATCGTGAGGCACGCCAACGCGGCTACGCCAAACCAGAAGAGTCTTTTCACTGCTCGACTACCCCGCGCATCATCACTCAGGAAATTGTAGCGCCGTTTGCGCCACCGGGCGGTAGCTCTTGCGATGCAGCGGAGTCGGACCCAGGCGCTTAAGCGCCTCAAGGTGCTGCGCCGAGCAGTAGCCCTTGTGCCTGGCCAGCCCGTAGCCGGGATACACAGCGTCAAGCTCAACCAGCAGCCGATCGCGATGCACCTTGGCCAGCACGCTCGCTGCGGCAATCGACATGCTCGTCGCATCGCCCTGCACTACGGCCTGCTGCTGGCAGGGCCAGTCGATGGCATCGAGGGTGTCGAGGCCGTCGATCAGCAGATAGTCCGGCGTGATTGCCAATTGTTCAGCGGCCTTGCGCATGGCCAGCAGCGAGGCCCGGCGAATGTTGATGCGGTCGATCGTCTCTACGTCCACCGCGGCTACTGCCCACGCAATCGCATTCGAACGAATCTCACCGTCGAATTCGTTGCGCATTTTCTCGGTAAGTTTTTTTGAGTCGGTGAGGCCTTGCAGGCGGCAGCGATTTGGAAGAATTACTGCAGCCGCCACCACCGGCCCGAACATCGGTCCCCGCCCCACTTCATCCAGCCCGGCAATACGCAATGCGCCAGCGCGCCGCGCGGCATCTTCGAGCGCCCATCCGCATGACTGGGTTACGGCCATGGATCGAGTATAGGAAACCGCCGGATCCGCGTCGGTGCAAAACGCGCCGGGCCGCTGACTTGTTTGAGTCAACGGCCCGTACATTTACCACCTTACCCGAATGACGATGGTGGGTTATGAAGCGTTATCCGGCATTCTGAGTCGGGTGAAGTACCCTGAAGCTCTGCCCGCCGTTGGCCCACACCAGCAGCAGAATGTCTTTGCCCGCGGGCACGGCATGAATCGCGCTCACGCAGCTTTGGGGGCCGTCCACCGGCTTGCGGTCCACTTCAAGAATCACGTCGCCGGGCGCCAGACCCGCATCGTCGGCCGCGCTGCCAGGGCGCACCGTCTGAATGGCCGCACCCTTCACGCGATCGGGAATGTTGTACTGCTGCCGCACGTCGGAGGTGAGTTCATCGAGCGCGATGCCCAGCTTGCCACCCTGCGACCCGCCGCCCGCGCCCGAGTTCGAAGCTTCCTCCACTCCCTTGGCGTGAAACTCGCCGACCGTAATGTGAATGGTTAAGGCCTTGCCGTTGCGCAGAATCCCCAAGTCAATCTGCGTGCCCGGCGTCATCTCGCTCACCGCAACCTGCAGCGCGCTGGCGTTGGCCATGGTCTTGCCGTCGAGCGTGCGAATCACGTCGCCGCTCTTCAGGCCCGCGCGATCGGCCGGCGAATCGGGCGTCACTTCGCTGATGATTGCTCCCGACGCGTCGGGCAGGTTGAAGAAGGTGGCGTTGTCCGGCGTCACCGCGTTCATGCTGATGCCCAGGTACCCGTGGTGTACCGCGCCCGATTTGATGATCTGGTCGGTCGATGCCTTCACCAGCTGCGCGGGAATGGCAAACCCGGCCCCGGCAAACGAGCCGCTGTTCGAAATAATGAACGTGTCGATGCCAATCACCTGGCCATACGCATCAACAAGCGGGCCGCCCGAGTTACCAGGATTGATGGCCGCGTCAGTCTGGATATAGTCGCCCGGCTTGCGCGCATCGTTGGAATACGGGTTGGGGCGGTCGAGGCCGCTGATGATGCCCCGCGTTACCGTGAATGGGAAGTTGCCGAAGGGATTGCCGAAGGCCAATACCGTTTGCCCCGGGCGCAACTTGTTTGAGTCGCCAAAAGAGAGGCTGGGCAGGTTGTGCTGGTCGATCTTGATGACCGCCAGATCGTTCAACTTATCTACGCCGATCAGCTTGGCAGTGAAGACGCGGCGGTCGTCGAGCGTTACGCGAATCTGGGTTGCCCCGTCCACTACGTGGTCGTTGGTCACAATGTACCCGTCGGGCGAAATAATCACGCCGCTGCCGATGCCGTGTTCAATCTGCGGCTGCTGCGGCCCGCTCTGCCCGTTAGGGCCAAAGAAGAAGAACCGCCGGAATCCCGGCGGCAGATCCTGCGGATTGATGCCGCCGAATCCCTGGCCGCCATTCTGGCCGCCATCCTGGTCATCGTCTGAAGCCTGCTCGCCTGACACCCGCGACGTCACCGCGACATTGACCACGCACGGTGTTACCCTAGCCGCAACCGCTTCTACGGCGTTGTCGAGCGCCACCAGCGGTTCAACGCTCGAACTGTCGAGCGGCCCCGCCGCCGGCGCCGCGTGAGCGGTGTAGTGAGTTGTGAAAAATACAAAGCTTAGAACCAATGTCGCGATGATTCCGGCTGGGATGGCCAGCTTCTTCGCAATTACTACTAATTGTTTAGTTGTTACATTCATTTGCTTCCCTCCGTGGGTTAATGTTCTCGCTTCTTAGAGTTGGATTACGAACCAGCCGTTACCGAGCGGAACTGCGTGGAATCGGCTGTTCAAAGAATTTGTTGCCAGCGGAGCCGACTGGCCCGCGGGTATGGCGCTGCTGCTGGCTGAAAGCGCCGGACCCGCCGGCTTTCCCGCCGCTGAATTTGTCGGTTGTGTGGCTGGGTCCAGCCCTCTCGCCGCCGTTTGCTGCGCGGTTACCGGCTTTTGCCCCGGATAGATTTGTGCAGAATGGCTTTGCGCAGGGAAAATACGGAAGATCAGTCTCGTAATCATGATCCGTCCGGTGCTGCTCTCCGCCGGCTGCGCGTTCGCGGCGTCATCAGGACCGTAGTCCGAAACCACCCGGTCGCCCTGCACGTCGCCCGAGGCCTCAACCTGTTCATAGGCCGTAAGCACAATCAACTCCTGCGGCGCGGTCGTATCACTCCTGTCCGAAACCGCAACTGCACTCGCGGGCGCACTCACCTCCGTCTGCCCGTACACCGCCCTCTGCTGCAAGCCCGTATGCGTGACCCTTGCGTCATCCTTTTGCGGGCCGGCCTTTAAATATGACGCCCGGCAATGCGTGCCATTGTGCTTCTTGGTTTCGGGCATAATCGCCATCGCGTTGATGGCACGGTAATGCGAGGCCATCGTCGCGTCAGGCTGGCCCGATTGCGCCTCTGCCGGAACCATCCCCGCCGTATCCACCGTCACTCTCGGCTGCGCCGGAACAAACGCCACCAGCTGCGGGCAGCGCGCCAGCGCCACCGCTCCGACCGCCAGTGCGCAGCCCACCGCGCCAACCAGCGCTCCGCTCACCGTGGGATGCATCGCGCTCCGCCGCACCAGGATGCTGTGCACGCGGCGCGCCAGCTCCGGCCGGCGCTCAAATGCGCCCAGGCTCAATGCCTCGGCGCGGCGCTCCATGTGCCGCTCGGCTAACCCCGCCAGGCACGCAGCGTAGGCTCGCGGAGCCCGCGTCCGCCGCACCACGCCCTCATCGCACGCCATCTCGCGCTCGCCGCATAATCTCCGCTCAATGAATGCGAGCGCGGGGTTGAGCGGAAAAACTACCAGGCACAGCTTCTGCAACAGGTTCGTCCAGTCGTCGCGCCGCCGCAGGTGCTCAGCCTCGTGCAGTACAACCTGTTCGAGCTCCTGCTCGGTCAGCCGCTCCATCAGCCATTCGGGAATCAGAATCCGCGGCGCAAAAAATCCAATCACACTGGGCCGGTCGAGCTCGCGCGTGGTGCAAACTTCAAATCGCGTTTGCCCCGCATCGCTTCCAGTTCCACTGCTTCCATCCCAAGCGCGTGGACCCCGGAGCGCCGTCGCCGTCTTCCACAGCCGGCGCAGTCGGACCGTGTGAACGCCCAGGTCAATGGCGCGGGCCAGCGCCATCAGCAGCCACAGCGCCGCAATCGCCAGACTCCAGCGGTCGCTCAGTTGCCAGGGATGAGCCAGCCACGCGTGCCCGAGCCCAGCATGCCCGAGAAATGACCGCGATGCGAGAGAACCAAGGGAAGCCGAGCCGTAATTCGAATCCGCGGACGCACCCGCTCCTGAAGCCATCAGCCGCCCCAGCGCCGGCACAAACGGCAGCGCGACAAGAACTGAAAATCCCGCCGCCCACGCCGCAAATCGGTGTCCTGCGGCAACGCGGGGCGCAAAGCGCATGCACAGCGCCAGTCCGGCGGCGATCAATGCACCCTGCCAAAGCGCAGTCACGGCAACCGGCGCGGCCGCATGCGCAAACCCACGGAACCCGTCGGCCAGCGCGCTCAAATGGCCGGCGCTTAAGAGATGAGCGAACAACGGGGAAGCTATCGGCAAAGTCAGCATGGGCTATTCTTTGCCTCCAGTTCGTTTGATGCCAGTACCACTTTCTTCGATTCCATCCGGACCAGCGCTTTGGATCGCAGCTTTCAGCCGATCCAACTCTTCGGCAGTAATTTCCTCGTCGCCCAGCAACGAGAGCAGCAGCCGCTCCCTCGAGTCGCCGAAGAACCGGCTCAGTACGTGCTTCACCTCAGACCGGCTCGCCTCATCCTCGGCCACGCAGGGCCGGTAAACAAAGGCGCGTCCCTCCTGCCTATGATCCACGTAGCCCTTCTGTTCCAGGATCCTGATCGTTGTGAGCACCGAGTTATAGGCCAGCGGCTCGCCCTCGGG
>JASHVU010000064.1 GCA_030044455.1 Acidobacteriaceae bacterium
GAGCAGCGCGCCGCCAAACAGAAGCAGCAATGCAATGTTGGGATCCACGAGCCAGCCCAGCAGTTCGTCGCGCAGCGTGGGTCTGAGCATCTCAATGCGCGCCCCGGCGGTGTGCAGAGTGATCTTACTGCCGTCGAAGCGGGTCACCTGGCGGCCGTCCAGAGTCTGAAGCAGCTGCGGCTCAGAGTTCGACACAGCGTCGATCAGGTGCTGGTCGAGCGCTTCCTGGGCCGTGTAGGAATGCGATGATTGCAGAGCCGCCGTGGCTGCCTCGGCGTTGCGATTGCGTTGGGTGACGTAGGAGCGCAAAAAGGCTTCAGCGTCATTCTCGACTTTTTGGGCTTCGGTGGCGTCAGGCTTGCCCAGCTCAAAGACCACGTGGGCCGCACCGGCCTCGGTCCCCGGGGCCATGGCCGCAATGTCGGCGGACTCGAGAATGAAAAATCCGGCAGAACCGGCGCGGGCTCCCGAAGGACCCACATAGACGATCACCGGAACATGCGAAGCGAGGATGTCGCCCACCATGGCGCGCATGGATTCGACCATGCCGCCGGGAGTGTCCATCTGAATAAGGAGAGCGCTCGCGCCATCGGAGTTGGCTCGCCCAATTGCGCGCTTCAGCTCGTCGGCGCTCACCGGCTGGATGGTGTCGTCGAGCACGAATTTATCCACCACTACAGAACGCTGCGCGGGAGCCGGTTGATCGGCGCGCGCGGGATGGACAAAGAACGGCGGCAGCAGGACGAAAACCAACGCGGCGACCGCGGCCGCCGCCAAGCCGATTCGAATTGTGCCGCCGTGCCGTTCCATACTCGTGCCTTTCTGACCCGCGCCTTTCGCAGACCGTCAGACGCGTGCGAGCCAAGCATACACCCCAGAGGAATTCTGCGACAGTTGCCGGGAATGCGGCCGTGGTCCAGGCGCTGCCAGATGTGCAACCCGCCTCGTCGCCGGCTT
This sequence comes from Acidobacteriaceae bacterium, assembly GCA_030044455.1. Taxonomy (GTDB): domain Bacteria; phylum Acidobacteriota; class Terriglobia; order Terriglobales; family Acidobacteriaceae; genus Telmatobacter. The sequence goes on from JASHVU010000064.1 coordinate 958, forward strand.
ATTTTGCAATTCCGTCGCGCGTCTCAACCTGCCGCATCAACTCCTGGGCAGCGGGGCTCCCCGGGCTCAGCTTGAGCGCGTTTCCGGCTTCGCTCCTCGCCTCTGCCAGGTTGTTCTCTGCCAGATCAAGACGACCCAGCACAAGATACGCATCGGCCGTGGCGCCGAGTTCCAGCGACGTCTGCGCCTCTTTGCGCGCGGCAGTGTTATCGCCCACTCGCTCCCTTACCTCGGCAAGCCCCGTGTGAGCCTCGGCCACCGTGCCGTCTAAAGAGACCGCTGACTGGTAGAGCCGCTCTGCTTCAAGCAGAAGTCCGCGATGGAGATAGCCGCCGGCCTGTTCGCAGAGCTTGAGCGCCTGTTGGTGCGGCGTGAGGACGGCCAGATGCGAGGCGTCAAACTGGTCGAGCATGACCGCAGCCTGACGAAAGGCGCTGGCGTCGAAGGTGCGGACGATGCGCTCCAGCGGGTCGGGCGCCACGGAGGGGTCACCGCCGGCAGCAGGCTGCCCTGCGGCCGGGCTCTTCCACGCCTGCTCGAGCGACTGGGCCTCACTGTCATTGGGCCGCAGTTTAAGGCATTGGGCCAACTCGTTCAACGCCGTGGTGGTGTGGCCCTGGCGCTTGAGGCTAACTGCCAGATTGAAGTGATAGTCGGCGGCATTGGGATCGGATGATGCCGCCTGCACAAAGAGGGCAGTGCCGTCGCGGCCCTGGCGGCTGATGGCGACGGCTTGATTATTCACCACCTCAGCCAGTGGAAGCACGCGGGCCACGGCAGCAAAGGCCTTTTCAGCGCCTGCGTAGTTGCCTGAAAACAGCAGCGACAGCCCGCGATAGAAGCCGGCCTCAAGCGCATCCTGGCTGTTGGGGTCGACTTTGGCAAAGGCCTGCGCAGCCTCTTCGTACTGCTGGCCATGGTATTGCTCGCGGCCCAGAGCCATCCACGCGGGGCTGAATCCGGGACTGAGCTTGACCGACTGCTCAAGGTGCCGCAGCCGCTCTGCCTGGTCGGGCTCGGTAATGCCGCGGATGTATTGTTCGTAAGCGTCGAGGCGCAGGCTTTGGCCGGCGGCGACAAAGGTCTCCTCGGCCACGCTGAAGCCGGGATCGAGCTCGCGGGTCAGCTTCCAGGCCAGCGAATCGAAGACCGCAATCATGTTGTCCATAGCGCCGTAGGAGCCGACCGCGGGAGTCATGCGCAGGTGGGGCACGTCGACAAGCTGCGCCTCGGCCTCGATCGTATTGCCGCTGATGCGGTAGTTACCCACAATGATGTAGTCTGCGTCGAGCGTCTGGGCCAGCTTGAGCGAACTGGCGCGCGAAGGCTGGAAACCCTGAGGCAGGCCGAGGTGATCGAGAGCATACACGCGATCGGCGCGAGTCATGGGGGCAAAGCCGGCCGAGGCAAAGCGCGTGCTCAGCAGGTCGGCGGCAGCCTCGCGAATCCACTCCAGGCTGGGCTGACCGGTGCGATTATCGAAGGGCAGAACCAGCAGGATGCGGCCGTGATTCGTGAGCGACTTAACCGCGTCGGCGGCAAGCTGGGCATGAAGGCAAGTGCACGACAACAAAGCAGGAATAAGTGCGAGAGCCGGGCAAGACACGCGCCTGGGCAGGCCAGTGGACCGGACTGAGAAACGATGAAGCACAAGGCTGATTATAGGCGTTTTGGCTTTGGGCAAGCCGGTCGCGGCCGGGGCAGCCGGTTGCCGCGTACGTTTCGGCTTCGTCAGAAATTACTTCGCCGTTATGATTGCTTCATGGCGCCCGATCCCGTACGTCGCCGGAGACTCCACCCGCTCTGGCGAGCGGCGGTTGAAGTCGCGTCCATTATCTTTCTTTTCTATTCCAACCTGTTGATGGGCGAGTTTGTGCGCTCGGCGGGTCATGGCAAAACGCTGGCCTTCGCGCTCGGCGACATTATGACGCCCACCAACTTTGCCATCGGGCTAGGTTCGGCCGTGATCGGTTACGGCGTCTTTGAGTTCCTGCGGAAAAAATTCTAGCGCGCGAATGGATCCCCCTCTTGACAATCTATAGGAGAGGCGTATCCTCTAGTTAATCTAGAGGAGATGCGATGGCCGCGCAGCCCAATCCTGATAACCCAGCCGGTTCAAGCGATCTGGTGCAGGGAACACTCGAAATGCTCATCTTGAAAACGCTCGCTCTTGAGGCCATGCATGGCTATGGCGTTGCGCTGCGCATTGAGCAGATCAGTAAGGGTGTCTTTCGCGTCAATGCCGGTTCGCTGCTGCCAGCGCTCAGCCGCATGGAGCGTGCGGGCCACGTAAAGACTGAATGGCGCGCCACGGAGAGCAACCGCCGAGCCAAATACTACCAGCTCACCGCAAAGGGCAGACGCGCGCTTGCTTTCGAAACAGAGCAGTGGCAGCGGCAAATCGCGGCCATTGCGCGGATTCTTGAAGCTTGATGGCAGGAGGTCCACATGAGCTGGCTCAACAGTCTTGTCGCCGGGATTCGGTCGCTTTTCTCGCGTCATCGCATAGAGCGGGAACTGGACGAAGAGCTGGATCTCTTTCAGGAGCAGGCCGCCGAACACCATGAGCGAACCGGAATGACTCCGGAAGAGGCCCGGCGCGCCGCGCGGGTTGCCGTTGGCAGCCGCAACTCGGTCAAGCAAAAAGTTTGGGCTTCGCGTTGGGAATCGGTTGTGGACAATCTCTGCAAAGACGCGCGTCTCGGCAGCAGGTCGCTGCTCCGGACGCCGGGGTTCACGGCGATTGCGGTGATGTCGCTGGCGCTTGGCATCGGCGCAAATACGGCCATTTTCACGCTGCTGAATGCTGTGATGTTGCGCCCGCTGCCGGTCGAGGAGCCGCGGCAACTCGTTCTCTTCGGCGACGGATCATGGGTGGGCAGCATGGATGGAATGCCCAACCGGAACTGGAGGCTCTTTTCCTATCCCTTCTATCGCGCATTCTCCGCGCAGACCCATGCATTCTCCGGCGTCACGGCTGTCTCGAGCATTCAAATGGGAGGGCATCTTGCCGCGAGTGGCGGCGCGCCGGAGCAGGTGCATATCGACGTCGTTTCGGGCAGCTACTTCAGCGTACTTGGCGTACCTCCTGCGCTGGGCAGAACCATTGATGAAGCGGACGATCGTACCGCTGGAGCCGGGGCCGTGGCCGTAGCCAGTTACGCATGGTTCGAGCGGCATTTCGGAGGCAATCCCGCTGCACTGGGGGCGACGATTCACGTCCAGGGTCACAACTACACGATCGTCGGCGTCGCCGAACCGGGTTTTGCCGGGCTTGACCCTTCTTCACCGGCCGATATGTGGATCCCGCTCTCCATGGAAAAAGAGATTTCGCCGGGATGGAACGGCCTTGAGGACAAGGATTTTCAATCGCTCTATCTGGTTGGCCGCTTGAAGCCGGGTGTCACAACAGCACTAGCTACCACTTCGACCAACTTGCTCTTCCGGCAGATCATTCGCGGTGAGTATCTGGGCGACCATCCCTCAGAACACGATTTGGCGCAGCTCGAAAAGGCCAATATCGAGCTGACCTCCGCGGCCGGGGGATTGCCCGGTCTCAGGCTCAAACTTTCCACGCCGATCTTCGTCCTGATGGGAATTGTGGTGCTGGTGTTGCTGATCGCGTGCGTGAACATTGCCAATATGTTGCTCGCGCGTGGCGTCGCACGCAGCCGCGAGATTGCCGTTCGCCAGGCTCTGGGCGCCACTCGTGCGCGCATCATGGCGCAACTGCTCACTGAAAGCACTCTGCTCGCATTGGGAGGCGCGGCGTTTGGGGTCCTGGTGGCATGGGGCAGCGGGCGGCTGCTCGCAGCTTATCTCTCGCACGGCGTCAATGAGCAAATACCGGAGTATCTTGCCCCCGACGTGCGCGTATTGGTCTTCACTGTCGCGGTCACCGGCTTTACGGCATTGCTATTCGGAATGCTCCCCGCGGTCAGAGCCGCGCGGCTGGAGCTGACACCGGTATTGAAAGAGGGCCGCGGAGGTTCGCAGGCCAATGCACGCGGGGCAGTATCTCGAGGACTGATCGTGGGACAGATCGCGATCTCGATTCTGCTGCTGGTGGCGGCCGGCATATTCCTGCGCAGTCTGGTGAATCTCAATCGCGTAAACCTCGGCTTTGAGCCGAAGCATGCGATGGTATTCGGATTGGACGAGCAGGGGGCGAATCTTCCCGTCGATTCGCGGCTTACCCAGTTGCATCAGGAAATCGAGCGGAGCGTTCAGGCATTGCCCGGGGTTGAAGCTGCAAGCTTCAGCATGTTCACTTTCAATGAGGGCGAGTGGTCTGATTCCGTGATGATGGAGGGCGTGCCGCGCACCCCGCAAAATGACTCAGATGTGCATTACAACGTGGTAGGCTCGCAGTATCTCAAGACCTTCGGCATCCCGCTCGTCTCCGGACGCAACTTCAGCGACCAGGACACCGCGAATAGCCCCCACGTCGCACTGGTCAACGAAACAATGGCGCGCACCTTCTTTCCCAATGGTTCTCCCATCGGCCACCACTTCTGCCTTTGCGATGGGAGCGCAGCCCATTCGCAGACAGGGCCCTTCGACATCGAGATTGTGGGCGTAGTGCGCGACGCGCACTATGAGGGAGTGGGCGAGCATCAGCACATGGCCGCGTATTTCCCCTACGCGCAGCATGCGCAGTATTTCTATAACTTCGTCGTCCGCTCGAATGTATCGCCCGCCGCGTTGCTTCCTGCCGTGCGGAGAGTCTTCGCACAGGCAAATCCGCAGGTTCTCGTCTCCACTGTGGTGCCGCTCACCGAGATGGTGGACGACTCGATCCAGACGCAGCGGCTGATTGGACTGCTTTCGGCTTTCTTCGCCGCCCTGGCGGTGTTTCTTGTGGCGATCGGCGTTTACGGACTGATCTCCTACTCCGTTGCGCGGCGCACGAGCGAGATGGGAATTCGTGTGGCTCTCGGCGCGCCGGCACGGGCGCTTGTCTGGCTGGTGGTGCGGGAATCTCTGGTGCTGCTGGCGGCGGGGCTGGCGGTTGGTTTGCCCGTTGCACTCCTGACAGCCCAGAGCCTCTCGCAGTTTTTGAAGGCAATACTCTTTGAAGTGACGGCCATGGACCCGATGGCCTTTGCATTGGCGGTTGCGGTCGCATGTGTCATGACACTTTGCGCGGCTTTCCTGCCGGCGCGGCGTGCGGCTTCAGTCAATCCTGTCGATGCGCTGCGGTGCGAGTAGGCCGTCGTTTCTGCGCTTCGAATCAACGGAAGGGAGTCACGGGCCGTTCAACGCGCGCCTCAATTTGGCGGTTGAAACGGATGAGTGCGATCCACATGCCGTGGTCGGCGTACTTCCACACCATCGCCCCCCCCAGACGAAACGCAATCACCTCGGGCGGCAGGTCGTGATGCAGGCCGAAATACTGCTCGTCGAGCGCACGGCTCCTCGATCCCAAAGTGAAGAGCGGCGACGGCGGATCGTATTTGGTGCTGAACACCAGTGCCGCCGAGTATTTCTCAGGCTCGCCGGCGGCAACGCCGATCTGCGCCGAAGTAAAGTCGTCGATGGCACAAACGTCCCATGGCTGCTTCACGTAGCCGAGTTCGGGATGAGTGAGTTCGTCGGTCATGGGCCAAGCCGTAAGCACTGTTGCGCCCTGGTAGCGATGCTCAAGCTGCGCAATGCCGGCCAGGTGCATTCTGACCACGCGCGCGTATTCCAGATTGTCTTCGGGCGCGAAACCGTACGGCGGATTGACGAAGAGTCCGGCGACGAATGCGGCTGCCGACAAAACCGCCAGAGCCTGCCACAAAGGAACGCGCCTGTAGATGGCTGTAACGGCAAGCAACAGCACCAGCGGATACATGGGCAGCAGATAACGGGTGAGCAGCGCTCCGCCCAGGACGCTGAAGAGAATGGCGTTGGCAAGAAGCACCAGCATGATACGGAAGTGGACGGGCCGCTCGATCGCTGCGCGGTCCTTTCCGTCAGAGCCGGGCCGAGGCGCAAGCAGCAGCGAGGCCAAAGCGATTCCGACCGGCACAAACAGGTTCATGTGTGCGGTGAGGTGCAGGATGCGATGGCCGAAGGCAGCGAGGATCCGGACCGGGGCAAGCGTTGATTCGGCGTTGTATCGCAGGAATTCGGGATTGCCAAAGAGGAAGCCCGTCTTGACGTAGTGGTAGGCGTACCAGCCGGCGAGCGGAACAACGCATGCGCAGAGCCAGGCGGCCTCGCGCCAGAGACGCTTGCGCGCCTTGAGTCGGGTCAGATAGCCCTCAACCAGGCATAGGGCGGCAAGCGTGAGCGGAATAACGATGGAGGTCTCTTTCGATAGCGCCGCAGCAGAAAACCAGAGCGCGGCGGCCCTCGCTTTGCGGCCACGCGCGGGCAGCGCGCAGACCATACCCCAGACGGAACAGGCCGCGGCAAAGATGTCGGCGTGAGCCAGCGAGCTTTGCGCAAACCAGATGGGGTAGAGGCCGGTAAGGACCACGGTCCAGAAGGCGACCGAGGCGACGCCCACCACGCGCATGGCCAGACGCCAGACGCCAAGCAGGCCGAGCGAAGCAACCATAAGCACGGCTTCGCGCGTGACCTCAGGATAGTAGCCGGATAGCTTCCACCACAGGGCGAGATAGATGCTGGGCAGGGGCGGATGCGCGTTGCTGAGTGTCGTGGAGGGGATCAGCGAGCCGGTGCGGAAAAAGTCCCAGGCAGCGGGGATGTAGTAGCCGGCCTCGTCCCAGTAATAGGGCATGCGGAGCAGCTCGAAGTGGCTGGCATAGAGCGCCGCGAAGATCACGGGAAAGATCATCCACAGGGGCAGTGGTGCGTTGGGCCATGGATTGAAGATCCGTTTCAAACGCAAGCGGCTTGCTCCTTAATGCGAGCTGTCAGCTTTCAGCTCGTCGTGCTGAAGCAAAAGATCGCGTACTCCCGCCAAACTCCGGTCACGGAACGCGATCAGTTGAAAACTAGTTGATGGGCCCGCGCGGAAAATTCTGCGTCTGCGGCTCCAGGTTGAGCTCGCCGAAGGCCTGCTCATATTGGGCGAGGTTCTGGCCAAGTATGTTCCACAATGCC
>JASHVU010000670.1 GCA_030044455.1 Acidobacteriaceae bacterium
GACAGACGCACGCGCTCTTTTCCGTAGCGATTCTCACCCAGTCTGGCCATCAGCTTCCTCTGTACGTTGTGTAGCTGTTATCGCTCAACAGCAGAGGCAGGTGGTAATGGCCCTCGCCGTCGCAATTGAAAGTGATTGAAATCTCTGGATAGATGCTCGCTCGTCCGCAGCGCTCAAGGTAAGCGCCGGTGTCGAACGTGAGGCGGTAGAGGCCCGCGCTTGCGTCTGCAGCGAGATCGCGGCAACGGCCATCGTCGTCAGTCGCGCAGGCGGCAATTTCAACCCATCCGCCTGGTGAATCCTGAACTCGCTCGTGGGGCTCCTGGCTGTCTATGGCTTCAATCCATCCGCCCCCCTGCATCGCTTCAAGACGCACGTTAATGCCGGCGGCTGGCCGTCCCACAACTGTGTCGAGAACATGTGTCGATATTCCACTCATTCTTTCAACCACTTTCTCAAACGAATTTCAGTGATCCGCTGCTGTTGCCCGGCTGCTTCCCGCAATTCGGTCTCACGATTATTCTTCAACCGTCGCTCCAGAATCGCCAGCATCTCTTCGGCACTCCTGCCGGTCGCGCACACAATGTACGTGAAACCGAAGCGCTCCTCGTAAACTGCGTTGGCCTCGGCCAGCCGCGCCAAAATTCTCTGGTCCGCGCCAGAAGCAGTCGACTGCTCTTGCCTTGACCACTCCATTGATTTTGCGATTGCATGCGCAGCCTTGCGTTCCCCAATGCGGGGATGGCACGCAAAGGCCTCCATCCAGTCCTGCATTTCCATTGTTGACCAGATTTGATCGGCCGTAGCGAAGAGTTTTTCAAGGTTCTCAATCGGGCGCTCGGCAACCATTGCCGCGGCCCACCTTCGCGCGCCGCAGCAGGCGATCATGGCGTCAAGCGCAGCCGCCTCATCGGCTGCGTTCCATGCAGCCAACATGGCGTTCATGGTTTTGCATCCTTTCGGGCCAGCTCCATTAGAAACTCTGTCACCAGGTTAGCGCCCACTCGCCTGCGATACTCTGCAGTGGAACGGATGTCGTCGATCGGTGCAGCTTCGGCCAGCAGTGCTTCTTGCGCAGCGGCGACTAATTCGCGCGTGATTGGCCGCCCAATTACCACTTGCTCGGTTTTGCGCAGGCGGGTCGGAAAGGCCGCAAGGCTCGCCGCCCCAAGCCGAATCTCGCTCACGATGCCGTCATCCATGAGTGCCGTGCCAGCCACCGCGACCTTTGAGATGGCCATGGCGCGACGCGTACCCACCTTGCGGATGTACTGCTTGTGCCGCGAAAATCGCCGCGGCATGTGCAGGGCGTAGACGAGCTCGTCCAGGGCGAGCAGGTTGCGCTTGTAGCCAGTGTGGAATTCCCTATAGGGAATTCTGCGGCTGCCGCGTACTGAGATCATCTCGATCTCCGCGTCGTAAACCAGCAGCGCAGGCGAAGAGTCCGCCGCGGGCGATCCGTTCACCAAGTTTCCGCCAAGCGTAGCCCGGCTTTGGTTGGCAATGGAGCCGATCCAGCTCGCGGCCTTGGCAAGCAGCGGCCAGGATTCGCAGAACTCCGCGTGCCTGCGCAGGTCAATGAAGGTCGCGCCCGCGCCAATGGCGACGCTGTCTGCGGTTACGCGGATGAAGCGCAATTCACTGATGCCCCACAGGCTGACGAGCTTTGCAAGATTAAGCCGACCCGCGGCATAGGCCACCATGATCTCGGTGCCGCCGGCAATCGGAGTCCATACGCCCGGCTCGGCAGCAAGCAGCTCAAGCACACCACGCAGACTTCCGGGCGCGATGAGTTCATGCGCTTCGCAGTTACCGCGCATGGTTAGCCTTATCCGCCTCAGAGTCCTGAATCTGCGTTGCTGCGGCAAGCACCGACTCAAAGATGCGCAGAAAGCCGGTACATCGGCAGAGATTTCCCGCCAGCCCTTCGCGAATTTCAGCCATGGTGGGATGCGGGTTGCGCGCGATCAACTGCGCCGCGGCCATCAGCATGCCCGGCGTGCAAATGCCGCATTGTGCGCCGCCGCAAGCCAGGAAACACTCCTGCAGCGGATGAAGGACTCCATTCGTTGCCAGGCCCTCCACGGTCTGAATCTCAGCGCCATCAGCCTGCAAGACCGGAATCAGGCAACTGTTTACCAGTTCGCCATCCATGCGCACGGAGCACGAACCGCACTCGCCTTCGCCGCAGCCTTCCTTCGCGCCTGTCAGCTGCAAATCTTCGCGCAGCACATCGAGCAGGCGCTTCATGGGCGGAACGATCACGGTGACGATTTTGCCGTTCACCTGCATTGTGATTGAGGGCCGGAATTCGCTCATCGAATTACGGGCTCCTCTTGTACCTCGCGCGCGGCAAGCACGGCAAACACATCTTCAGGCAGCAGCGGGATGGTGTTGAAGCTGACGCCGGTTGCATCGCGAATCGCGTTCAGGATTGCCGGCGCGGGGCCGTCGTGCGGCAACTCGCCTATGCCTTTGGCGCCATAACCACCGTGCTTGAAGGGAATCTCTTCAAAGATGACATGAATGGGCGGAACGTCGGCAGCGGTAGGCATAATGTAGTTGGTCATCTGGTTGTTGGCCTTATGACCGTTCTGCCACACGACCTTCTCGTAGAGCGCGTAGCCGATGCCCTGGGCCACGCCGCCCTCGATCTGTCCTTTGGCCAGCACCGGATGAAGCACGCGGCCAACTTCCTGCACGGTCCAGAACTCTTCAACCTCTGCGGAGTAGTCGCGCATGTCAACGGCGACCTGCGCCACATAAACCGCCCACGCGTAAGCGCCGTACGCTTCGCCATGATAAGTGTTGTCGTCCCAGTGAATGCCCGGCGGCGCCTCGTAACGGCAAAGCGATCTCACTTCCCCGTGAGCGCCGCGATATCGGTTGCAGGCGGCGAAGAATTCGTCGCGGGTTGCGTTAGCGCCGAGGCCCGCGTCATTGCGAAGCATTTCGAGCAGTTGCAGACTGGCGCGCTCAATCAGCCGGCCAACCACCATCGACGTGCGTGAGGCCACGGTGGGCCCGCTGTTCGGAATGACGGCAGTATCGGGCGGGGCCATGGCGATGTCGCTGAATGCGAGGCCCAGTGCCTCTGCGGCGACCTGGGTGAGGATGGTGTTGGTGCCTTGGCCAAACTCGGTATTTGAAACCATTACACGGACCTTATTCTCGGGAGTGACCTCAACGCCGGCAAGCGAGTTGAGGTAAAGCTCGCCGGAGCCCGTAAATCCCGAACCGTGATAAAAAGTTGCAAGGCCCAGGCCGCGTTTGATGGAGTTTGCTGAGTTCTCGCGTGCGAATCGCTCGCGCTTTGAGTAGTAATCGCTCTCGGTGAGCGCACGATCAAGAAGCTGATCGAGAATGACCGGCTCACGCATCAACTGCTCGGTCGCATTCCGATCGCCCTGATGCAGATAGTTGCGTCGCCGCAGTTCGACCGGATCCATGCCGATTTGCGCAGCAATCTCATCCATGTGGCGCTCCATGGCAAAGATGGCCTGGGGCGCGCCGAAGCCACGAAAAGCACCGTATGGAACCATGTTTGTCGCCCACGCGCGCGAACGCACGCGGATATTGGGGCAAACGTACGGACCGCAAGAGTGCAACGTGGCACGCGAGAGAACGGTGGATGAAAGAGTGGAATAAGCGCCGCCGTCGATGGCAAGGTCGATTTCCATCGCCAGCAGTCTGCCATCTTTGTCGAGCGCGGTGCGATGGCGAAC
>JASHVU010000065.1 GCA_030044455.1 Acidobacteriaceae bacterium
CCTTGATCGTCGCCCGCGACAGCCGCGCGCCGTCGATGATGCTGGCGTGATTCAGCTCGTCCGAGAGAATGAAATCCTCTTTCCCGAGAATGGCGCTGACCGTGCCGGCATTGGCCGCAAAGCCGCTCTGGAAGACCACGCACGCTTCGACATTTTTGAAGCGCGCGATCTTTTCCTCGAGCTCCATGTGAATGCGCATGGTGCCCGCAATGGTGCGCACCGCACCCGAGCCCACGCCGAATTCGCGCGTAGCCTTGATGGCCGCCTCAATCAGCTTGGGATGGTTGGCCAGGCCAAGGTAATTGTTGCTGGCCAGGTTGATCACCTCTTTGCCGTCGTAGTGGCAAACCGGCGCCTGCTGGTCATCGAGCACGCGCAGGCTAAAGTGCGTGCCCTTGGCGCGGAGCTCATCCAATATTGCGGTCAGGTGGGCAAGTTGCGGGCGAGGAGTAGCGGAATCTAAAGAAGCCATGGCGAGAAATCCTCAGACAGACAAGGATAGCGCGGAAGATGCAGGGAACGAGGGAGCAAGGGAACGTGAAAGCAAAGACCTTACGCTATCGCCCACCACGCACACAAATCCCGCGCCCCTCAAAGCTCTCCGTCTTGGTCCACACGCTGTGCGATGAATCACTCATCCAGATGCGGTAGGCGCCGTTGCCGCTGTCTCCCTCGCTGCTGGTCCACTGCTCCCCGGTCATCTGGATGCCGCCCTTCACGTGCAATGTGCCCGAGTCGCCTCCGTGGTTGCTGCAGCACTGGTAGTGCACGCTCTGTGAGTTGTCGTAGATGCCCAGCAGCTCGTCGACGGTGGGCAGCCGCCAGTCAGAATAGCCGCCAGAGCTATTGCTTCGGCAGTAATTGACGGCCTGCTGCCAGGTAAGGTCGTTGTTGTCGCCGCTGTCGCTCCTCTGCCACGTCAGGCCGGTTGCGGGATCGGTCCACACCGCGCCCGAAGCCACGCTTTGTGGGGTTGCGCTGCCCACCGGCCGCACGCACAGCACGCGATCGAGCTGCTTGTCAGAGTATGGATACGACAGGTACTGGCCCTCGCTGAAGCGGAAGTACATCGCCTGACCTGGCCCGCTGCCGGGCGTGCTCGTCCATATCCATTTGGTCGTGAGCTTAATGTTGCCCTTGATGTGGCAGGTCTCCGTGCCGCACTGCGAGCTCTGGCTCAGATCGAGAATGCCCTGCAGATCCTGGACCGTGGGCAACCGCCAGTCGGAAAAGCCTTCGAGTCCCAATCCCTGGCAGTAGCTGTTGGCTTCGTTCCAGTTGGCGTCGGCGTCGTTGTCCTGGCGTGTCCACATCAGGTTGGTCCCTGGATCGACCCACACTGAAGCGTTGGACTGAGGCGCCTCCGTCTGCTGCGGCTGCACCTGGACGCTCTGACCGCTGCCGGGCCGCACACACAAAACACGATCGAGCTCCTTATTCGAATACGGATATGAAATGTACTGGCCCTCGCTGAAGCGGAAATACATTGCCTGGCCCGGGCCGTTGCCGGGCGTGCTGGTCCATATCCATTTTGTGGTGAGTTGGATGTTGCCCTTGATGTGGCAGGTCTCAGTGCCGCACTTCGAGCTCTGGCTCAAATCGAGAATGCCCTGCAGATCCTGCACAGTTGGCAGCCGCCAGTCGGAATAGCCGTCGAGCCCCAATCCCTGGCAGTAGCTGTTGGCTTCGTTCCAGTTGGCGTCGGCGTCGTTGTCGTGGCGCGTCCACATCAGGCCGGTGGAAGGGTCAGTCCACACTGACGTGTCAGATTGCGTCGCCGGTGGCTGCGGCTGTGGGGCCGAGGGCTGCTGGGGTGTCGATTGCTGCGGTGTCGTCCGCTGCTGTTGAGTCGCATTTCGCTCCGCCTGCAGCCGGGCGTCGCGAATCGGCCCGAGCTTGATATTCACCAGGGTCTGGCCCACCCCCTTCACCTCGACCATTCGCTCAATCGTGTCCTTCGAGTTACCAACCGACACTGCGACCACCAGGTGCTGGCCCAGGTCGACTTTGACCTTGGCTGAGGCGCCGCCATCGATTTCACCCTGCGCCACGCCGTCGAGTTTCCAGTTGCAGGTCAGGTCGCAGAGCACCAGCAGCGTGGGCGACGAGTTGGTGTGCGGCTTGGGTGTGGGGGTCAGAATCGGTCCCTGGTCCTGCGCAGCCGCAGGCACGCACTGCAAAACCACACTGCCGCACACCAGAGCAATTGCTGCACCCAGACCTGTTTTGCTCAGCCAGCTTCGGGTCGCCATCATCGATCTCCGTTCCATTGCATGCCCGGTATTCCGTCAGGGCTTATCTTTCTTCAGTTCGTTGCAGCCCCATTGATCGCCCAGGTCGCAGCCCTTTTGCAAAAGCTCGCGACCATGCGCGAGGTCCTTCGGAACTCCGTGGCCGGTGCGGTACAGATCGCCAAGGTAGCTGCAGCCGCTGGGATATCCTCCGTCGCAGCCCTTCTGATAATTGGCGCGTGCCTGACCATAATCATGCGTAACGCCGTGCCCATATTCGTAAAGAATGCCAAGGCTCGTACAGCTTGCAGCCACGCCCAGAGTGCATGCCTTCTCATAAAAAACACTGGCCTTCTCGTAGTCCTGGGCCACGCCCTGCGGCGCGTCGTACATATATCCCAGGCTGGCGCAGCCATTCGCACTTCCGGCGTTGCAAGCCTCCACCAGCAGCGGCAGTGCCCGATCGTATTCCCGCTGCGCGGCCAGCATCTCGCCCTCCTCGTAAGCCTGTTCGGCGGGCCGCGCCGCATTGGCCTGCTGTTCCAGGTTCACCCGAGTGTCACGCAGCGATCCCAGTTCAAACTTGAGTGTCGTTTCGCCCTTCTCCGTGACATTCGCCTGCTTTTGAACCTGGTCCAGGCCGTCAAGGGTCTCAGCTTCAACCTGGTGCTCGCCCAGTTGAACCCCGGCGCTGGCCGTCTTGCCTTCATCGATCGCACCATGGGATTTGCCATCGAGCGTCCACCTGCAAGGCAAGTCGCAAGAGACCACAATCGTCGCCGGGTATACGATTTTTTTTGGCTGACCCGCTGCCGGAG
>JASHVU010000671.1 GCA_030044455.1 Acidobacteriaceae bacterium
CGGCAATGTGGGCGCCAATTGCGGGTTGCGGATCGCGGAAAAAGAACTTGCCGACGTGGTGCTGGTGGACGTGATCGAAGGCGTTCCCCAAGGTAAGGGTCTGGATTTACTACAATCGGGCCCGATTCAGGGCTATGACGTATCGGTCACAGGAGCCAACGATTATGAGCCGACCGCCGGCTCCGATATCGCCATTATCACCGCCGGTTTTCCGCGTACGCCCGGCATGAGCCGCGACGATCTGTTGATGAAAAACTACGACGTGGTGCGCGCGGCCACCGAGAAAATCGTGAAGTATTCGCCGAACTCCATTCTGATCATCGTGACGAACCCGCTCGATGCCATGGCCCAGGCTGCCTTTCGCCAGGCCGGTTTCAATCGCGAACGGGTGATCGGAATGGCCGGCGTGCTTGACTCGGCGCGCTTCCGCACCTTCATTGCCGAAGAGCTGAACGTGAGCGTCGAAAACGTAACCGCCTTTGTGCTCGGCGGTCACGGCGACACCATGGTGCCGCTCGCCCGCTATTCAACCGTGGCCGGCATTCCCGTCACTGAGCTCATCGCGTCCGACCGGCTGGAGCAGCTCATCCAGCGCACCCGCGACGGCGGCGCCGAGATCGTGAAGTACCTCAAGACGGGCAGCGCCTATTACGCACCCTCCGCAGCCGTAACCGAGATGGCAGAAGCGATTCTCAAGGACAAGAAGAAGATTCTGCCCTGCGCGGCTTATCTCGAGGGTGAATACGGCATCGAAGGCTACTACATCGGCGTGCCCTGCAAGCTGGGCGCCATGGGACTTGAAAAGATCATTGAGATCAAGCTTTCGGCCGAGGAAGACGCGGCCTTGAAAAAAAGCGCCGAAGCGGTGAAGGAGCTTTGCGAAGTAATCGGGGTCTAGGGATCAGTGGCTAGTGGTCAGTTGAAGAAGCCCCGGGATGAATCCCGGGCTTTCAATTTTCAATCCCTTGCAGCCGTGAGGATCTGCCCAAAGACCGATAGAAGCCGGCTTCAGCACAATAAGCTTAAGGCTAGTAGCTGGAAGCTGACTTTCAGTCCATCGCCGCGCTGAGCTGGTGGCGCACATCGGCGCCGCGAATCCAGAAGATGACGTCCGTGGCAATATTCGACGCGTGGTCTGAGATCCGTTCGAGGTTCTTCGCCACCAGGATGCCGTTCATGGCTTGCTGGGTGAGCTGCGGTTTTTGTTCAATCAATGCCAGCAGGTCAGCGTGGGCGCGCCGGTTCATGCGATCGATTTCGTCGTCCATCTCGCGTACCGAGTCGGCCAGCCGCGCGTCGCCATCGAGAAGCGCCTGCAGCGAGGTGCGGATCATGCGTGCGGCGTATTCGCCCATGGCCGCAAAATCGACCGGCAGTTCTACTTCACCGAAACTCAGAATGTCTTTGGTGCGGCGTGCAATCGCCATCGATTGATCGCCCACGCGCTCCAGGTCGCCGTTGATCTTGATTACCGCCAGAATAAAGCGCAGGTCGACGGCCATCGGCTGCTCTTTGGCGAGCAGCTCATAGGCCATCTCGTCCAGCTCGCGCTGCGCGGTGTTAATGGCAGCTTCGTTCTGCTTGACGAACTTGCACAAACCTTTGTCGCGCTGCAAATACGCCTCGACCGCAGACTCGACCGCCTGCTGCGCAAGGGCAGCCATGGCAAGGAGCTTGTCCTTGAGTTCGGCGAGCTGCTGATGGAAGTGTATACGCGGCACTTAAGAGAAATCCCCCATCTGATCATTGTGCCTCAAGTGAGGTTACAGGACTGCGAAAAGCCTGACCAGCATCCAATCGGTTACGGCTGCGGAAAACGCGGTCCAAATTGGTCTCAACTCCAATCTTCCCCAATTGATAATGACGCACGACACCCGAAAAGGATGCCTGATTCCTGCACGCTCTGGCTGCACCAATTGGGCCGCGAGAGCGCTACGAAAGTGGTATCGCGCCGCCCTGCACCACTTCGTTCTCGAGCGTGCCGATTCCGTCAACCGTGATGCTCACCTTGTCGCCGCTGGCGAGCGTGAACGAGTCTGGTGGCACGATGCCTGTGCCGGTCATCAGAAATGCGCCTGATGGAAAATGATTTTCGCGGAAGAGATACTCAACCAGCGCCTGCGGCGACCGTTTGAGAGACGCCAGCGTAGTCTCGCCGCTGAACCCGACTGAGCCGCCGCGCTCAATGCTGAGGCGGATGATGGTTGCAACAGGAAGCATCTGATCGGTCACCAAAATGCAAGGGCCGAGTGCGCAGGAGCGATCGTAGACCTTGGCTTGCGGAAGGTAGAGCGGGTTTTCGCCCTCGATATCGCGAGAGCTCATATCGTTGCCGACGGTATAGCCGATGATCCGGCCGCGGGGATTGATGACCAGCGTCAGCTCCGGCTCGGGAACCGACCACTTGGCATCACTGCGAATACGCACCGGCATCCCCGGCGAGGCGACGCGGTTGGGCGTTGCTTTGAAGAAGAGCTCAGGCCGCTCGGCCGAATAAACGCGGTCGTAAAAATCGCCTCCGCCCGCATCCTTCGACTCGGCCATGCGCGCGCTGCGGCTGCGGAAGTAGGTCACTCCCGCAGCCCACACTTCCTGGCTGCCGATAGGTGCAAGAATCCTGCCCGGCAGAGTGCTGCCAACAGAGTTTGTGCCGGGAATGGTGCCGAGATAGCCGGCTAGATCGGGGTGCGTGATCAGCTCGTCCCACGACGTTTCGGGAGTCTTGAAAAAACCGCCATGGTGCTCAACGAAAATGCCGGCTTCGGTGCGGTAAAGTTTCACTGTTTGGTCTCCAGTCGAGAGATGATCATGTCCGCGTCGTAAACGCATCCACCCCAGACACCCCCGCTTGCCTGGATAAGCGCAGCCCAAAGGCGCGTGTCCTTGGGCAGGTTGGGGTCGGGCCGCAAATCTTCGCGCGGCGCGCGCTCCGCCAGTCGGCGCGCGCCTTCTTCGGAGCCAAATTTCTCGTCGGCTTCGCCCACCAGGTTCACCGTTCCGGTCAACGATCGACGGTCGATGAGGATTTCGATCAGGTCACCATCGCGCACTTTGCCGATGGGTCCCGCCGCGAGCGCCTCCGGTGAGATGTGGCCGATGCAGGCGCCCGTTGACACACCGCTGAAGCGGGCATCCGTGAGCACCGCAACGTGTTTGCAATGCGGCAGCTGCTTCAGCGCACCGGTGATCTGATAAATCTCCTGCATGCCTGCGCCGGCCGGCCCGCCGCACACCAGCACCATTACATCGCCCTGGGAAATTTCCCCACTTTTTATGGCACGGACTGCGGCCGGCTCGGAGACGAAGACCTTCGCCGGACCAGTATGCCGGTAGACCTGATCTTCGCCCACCAGCGCCGGATCAATGGCCGTGCTTTTGATGACCGAGCTCTCCGGCGCAAGGTTGCCAACGGGAAAGCAAACGGTGGAAGTGAGTCCGCGCGAGCGTGCGCGATCGGGCGACATGATGACGTCGTCGGGGTCGATGCCGTCCTGCTTAGTGAGCGCGCGCCGCAATGCTGCACGCCTCTCACTCTGCTGCCACCAGTCGAGGCAACTGCCAAGAGTTTCGCCGCTCACTGTGGCCACCGTCTCGTCCAAAAGATCAAGGGCGCGGAGCGCCAGCATGACCTCGGGAACGCCGCCGGCCAGAAATACCTGCACGGTGGCAAAGTTTTGCGGGCCGTTGGGCAAGGCGTCAACCAGCCGCGGTACCTGGCGGTTGACGGCTGCCCAGTCGGCGGCGGTTGGCCGTGAAAGGCCGGCGGAATAAGCGATTGCCGGCAAGTGAATGAGCAGATTTGTCGATCCGCCGAATGCCGCGTGCAGCACCATTGCGTTTTGGACTGAGGCGTTGGTGAGAATGTTTTGAACACCGAGCCCGAGTTCGTGGAGGCGCAGCAACGCTCGCGCCGAGCGCCGCGCGGCATCGAGCCAGATGGGCTGGCCTGATGGCGCAAGCGCGGTGTGCGGCAACGAAAGCCCCAGCGCCTCGCCCACCACCTGCGATGTTGCCGCGGTGCCAAGAAACTGACAGCCACCGCCAGGCGAAGCACAGGCGCGGCAGCCCACATCGGCGGCGTACTCGAGCGTGATCTGGTTCTGCGCAAAGCGTGCGCCGATGGTTTGGATTTTTGCGGCGTCCTCGCCGTTTTCCGGCAGCAGCGTTACACCTCCGGGCACAAGCACCGCTGGCTTCACGCCCGACGATGCCAGCGCCATCATCATTGCCGGCAGTCCCTTGTCGCAGGTGGCCACGCCCAGGGTACCTTTACTCGTCGGCAACGACCGCATCAGCCGCCGCAGCACAATTGCCGCGTCGTTGCGGTAGGGCAGCGAGTCCATCATGCCGGTGGTGCCTTGCGTGCGGCCATCGCAAGGATCAGTGCACGCGCCGGCGAATGGTATGGCGCGCATGGCCTTCAGTTCGCGCGCGGCCTCGGCGACCAGCATCCCAACCTCCCAGTGGCCGGAGTGGAAACCCAGAGCGATCGGCTCTCCGTTTTCGGCGCGAAGCCCGCCATGAGTGCTCAGGATCAGGAACTCGGGATCGAGGAGCCGCTCCGCGCTCCAACCCATCCCAACATTCTGCGAAAGCGCAAAGAGGTTTCCTGAAGGCTGAGTCAGCAGCATCTCGGCCGTGAGCGGCAGCGCGCCGGCGGGCCCGCGCGCATGCGTGGCGACGGCAAAGTCGCTGCCTGGTTCGAGAATTGATGAGAGCGAAATACTCGTAGCGGGTTTCCCTTCCGAATGGCTCAGCCGGCGATTGCAAAACCCGGCTCACACCGGTTCGATCATTTTACCGTTACCGGCAGTCTGAATAGACCGGGGCAATGGGCGAGTTGAAGAAAGCCTGCGGAGACCGTCGGCACCGATTCGCGCCGCCCCTACGGGGCTGAGGGTTTGTTTGTATGCCTACCCAGGATTGCGTTTGCTCATCGCGAACTTGTCCTGGGCTAACTTCTTCACCTCCCTATGGGAGGCGGCAGGTCGGCGTAGACGAGGCGTGGCGCAATCCGCAGTTGAGGCAGACGATGTTGCAATGCTATCTGCTTCGTTGAATGGTATAAACCTTGTGTGCCTGCCGAAGCATCTTACTCGAATTTGAAACGCCGGGCCGACCTGCGTCGCCGCTGGGGCTATCTGATGCCGGTCGTCTTTGTCACTTACAGCCTGGCTTATCTTGGCCGCTCCAACTTCGGATTCGGCGCTGCGGCGGGGCTGGCCAGGTCACTCAACATCACTGAGTCGCGTGCGGCGTTCTTAAGTTCGGCATTTTTTCTCGGTTATTTTCTCTTCCAGATTCCGGCCGCTGCGTACGCGGTTCGCAGAGGCGCGGTGCGGCTCATCTTTCTGGCTCTCATCAGCTGGGGGATTTTCTCGGCGCTCACCGGCGTCATTCGCAGTTATTGGCTGCTGGTGGCGGACCGCCTCGCGCTTGGTGTCGCTGAAAGTCTCATCTTTCCTTCCATGCTCATCCTGCTGACCAACTGGTTCACGCGGGCAGAGCGTTCGCGAGCCAACGCGGTGCTCATTCTGGGCAACCCGGTAACTGTCACGTGGATGGCCGCTGTAACCGGCTATCTGATACGCGCGGTGGGTTGGCAGATGACGTTCATTCTCGAGGGCATTCCCTCGGTGGTGTGGGCCTTCATCTGGATCCTGGTGGCGCGCGACCGGCCGGTTCAGGCATCGTGGCTCTCACCGCAATCAAGTGCGGAACTCACCCGGGCGCTCGCCTACGAACAGACTGCGCTGCCCAATTACAGCAACTGGACGGCGACGCTGCGAGTGCCGGGAGTGGTTCTGCTGTGCTTCCAGTTTTTTTTCTGGAGTTTTGGAGTCTATGGCCTGGTGCTTTGGATTCCGGCGATGATCCATTCTGGCCTGTCGCGAGGAATCGAAGCGGTCGGTGTGCTGAGCGCGGCGCCATTCCTGTTGGGCGTGATCCTGATGCTGATGGTGGCGTATTTTTCTGACCGCATTCTCAAGCGCAGGGCCTTTGTTTGGCCCTTTCTCATGCTCGCCGGTCTCGCCCTTTTCTGTTCTTACGCCACGGCCGGACACAATTTCTGGCTCGCCTACGCCGCGTTGATCGTCGCCGGAGGCTGCATGTACGCGCCCTACGGCCCGTTTTTCGCCATCGTGCCTGAGATGCTACCCAGCACCGTCACAGGAGAAGTGTTCGCGCTCATCAACACCTGCGGCGCCTTGGGCGGGTTCGCCGGTACATGGCTCGTGGGCTGGCTCCAGGCACTTACCGGCAACTCGCGCGACGGCTTCCTGAGCATGTCGATTGCGCTGCTGGCTGCGGGAGTAATTACACTTTGCCTGCCGACTCCGGCACACCTGAAGCAACCGCAGCCCGCGTGAATTCCCCGTCAATCAGACGCCAGATTCCGAGTGGATTTTCGTTTTTCAACTCGTCGGGCAATGCCGCCTGGGGAAAATCCTGGTAGCAAACTGGCCGAACGAAGCGGTAGATGGCTTGTGAGCCCACACTCGTCATGCGGCTCTCGCTCGTAGCTGGGAACGGCCCGCCGTGCACCATGGCATGGCACACTTCAACTCCAGTTGGGAATCCGTTCACAACCAGCCTGCCCGCCTTGCGCTCGAGGACTCGAATCAGGTCGATGTTGGCGGCAATGTCGGCATCGGTTCCATGCACCGTCGCCGTGAGCTGGCCTTCGACGGCATTCAGAAGCGCCAGCAGTTCGGCGCGATCCTCATAGCGAATCACCAAAGTGCTGGGGCCGAAGATTTCATGCGCGAGTTCGGGCGAACGCAGCATCTCGCTTCCTCTCACCTCAAATAGAGCGGGCGCCGCAGACGATCCGCCTGGGCTCGCAGCGCCTTCGGCAAGCGTTACGACCGCGCCGTTTCGCTTGCGCGCGGCAACCCCCGAGTGGTGATTCCCACAGATGGTTTCAGTCAACATCGCTGAAGGCTGCGACTGCTCGACCAGAGACTTGAGTGTAGCTACCAATGCATCGGCCGCTTCGTTGCGCGGCAGGTAAACCAGCCCCGGTTTGGTGCAGAACTGTCCCACGCCTAACGTGAACGAGCCAAACAAACCATTCGCAATCTGCGTACCGCGGGTTGCCAGCGCTTCGGGCAGCACCACCAGCGGATTTGAGCTGCTCATCTCCATGAAGCATGGAATGGGTTCGGGGCGCGAGGCGGCAATCTTCATCAGCGACCGGCCCGCGCTCAATGAACCGGTAAACCCGACTGCTTTCACCACGGGATGCGCAACCAGGGCCGCGCCGAGTTCCGATCCGGCTCCAAAGAGCAGCGCAAACACTCCGGCGGGAAGCCCACAGGCGCGCACGCTCTCGCACACCACCTGGCCAACCAGCTCGCTCGTACCCGGATGCGCCGAGTGCGCCTTCACAATCACCGGATTCCCCGCTGCGAGAGCCGATGCGGTGTCTCCTCCAGCCACTGAAAACGCCAGAGGAAAGTTGCTGGAACCAAAAACAGCAACGACCCCGAGCGCGCGAAGCACCGAGCGAATGTCGGCGCGAGGTAGCGGCTTGCGCTCAGGCTGAGCCGGATCGATGCGGGCGTTGGCCCACGAACCCTCTTCAACAACGTGCGCAAAAAGCCGCAATTGATTCACGGTTCGCGCCAGCTCACCTTTCAGTCGCGCTTCGGATAACGCGGTCTCGCGATGCGCGCGCCCCACGATCTCCGCGCCCGTCGCCTCCATTCCGGCCGCGATGTGACGTAAAAACCGCGCCCGCTCGCGGCCAGACAGCCCACTGTACGTCGCGCGCGCCTCTTCAGCCAGCTTCGCAGCGCGATCGAGATCTTCAACCGAAGCGTGGTGGTAAGCCGGCTCGAGTTTCGCTCCGGTTGCAGGATCAATACCGTAAATGCTTCCGCTACGACTCTCGGTACTCGCTTCGAGAGGTTTGCCCCCGATAATTGAAAACCCAGTCACCATTCCTCACCACCACTATTCAAGAGAATCGCGCCTGTCACGAGTTCAAATCCTGAAGCAGAGCCTCAACTCGGCCGTTACGCACAAGTTTACCCTTGCGGAGTTAACCGCCGCCGCGCTCGAGTCTCGCCTTCTCATAGGACGAACCGGAACTGGCCAGCGACGTAAAATGCAACGCGGAAGCGGGCCTAATGAATGATAACGTTTACCAACCCGTGCGCAGCGCAAAGACTATAAGTAAAGGCATTTACTTTGGTTTCCACTGTCGTTGATTCCTCACCGCAATGGACCTTCCCAGCGTGTTAACATCGATTGCGATTTAGACGGACTTCAAATCCCTCACTGAAAAACCCCCGACTTT
>JASHVU010000672.1 GCA_030044455.1 Acidobacteriaceae bacterium
CCAGCTTCCTGTTCAATAACCTGGTGCTGCTGACGGCCTGCTTCGTCATTCTATGGGGAACGCTCTTCCCGATTATTTCGGAGTACGTGGTGGGGAACAAGGTGACTGTGGGCGCACCCTGGTATAACCGCGTGGCGGTGCCTATCGGGCTATTCCTCATCTTGCTTACCGGCGTGGGGCCACTGCTGCCTTGGCGCGCTGCTTCGCTCAAAAGCATCAAGAAAAACTTCGTCCTTCCCGTGGTTGCCTTGTGGGTTACGGTGATTGTTTGCCTGGCAGTTGGCGTCAGGCCGTGGACCGGTGGGCAGTTCTCGTCGGGCAGCTTTTATGCGCTGGTTGACTTTGCCGTATCCGCCGCGGTGCTCACCGCCATCATTTCGGAGTTCCTGCGCGGCGCAACTGTCATCTCGCGGCAAACGGGCCGCAATCTGTTTTCATCCGTCTTGCTGCTGACCCGCCGCAACACCCGCCGTTACGGTGGCTACTTGGTGCATATCGGCGTCGTGGTCGTGGTGATCGGCCTGGCTGGCTCGGCCTTCAACCGCAACGTCGAAAGCGAACTGGCAGTTGGCGACCAATTGCATATCGGCCCCTACCAGCTTGACTGCACAGGCTTCACACAAGACTCCAACGCACTCTACAACTCCGAGTACGCCATGTTGAATGTCTCTAAGAGCGGCAAATACCAGTTCCAGATGCTGCCCGAAAGGCGCGTTTACCTGTCTGAAGGCCAGCCGGAGACGATGGTTTCGATTCACTCGACTCCTGAATGGGATTTGTACGTCGTCTACGAAGGCACTAACCCCGATACCGGGCACCCCATCATCAAGGCGATTCTGAACCCGCTGGTGAGCTGGATCTGGGCCGGACTGGTGGTGATCGTTTTGGGCACCTTTATCGCGTTGGTTCCGAGCATTACTCCGGCAACCGCGGCGCTAAAGGTCCCGGCTGCGCGTGTCATACCCGCAGAGCCCATTCTGAAAGGGGGCGACTAATGGCGACTCCGTCGCGCTTTATTTTTTGGACGAGATTCGCAGAAGTTGCGATTCTCGCAGTCGCTGTCTGTTTCTCGCTCGGAGCCAGCAGCCCAGCCTCTCGAATCAGCGATCTCGACCACCGCCTGATGTGCCAGTGCGGATGCGCGCAGTTGCTGGGCGAATGCGATCACGTAGGCTGCCCCGATCGGGACAAGGAGCTGGCTGACCTGAGTGCCGACATTTCTTCAGGTATGACCGACCAGCAGATCTTTTCGGAATTCACCGCCAAATACGGCGCTGTCGTGCTGGCCGCGCCTACTACGCACGGCTTTGACCTTGTAGCATGGATCGCCCCGTTTGCCGTCTTTGGTGCGGCTCTGCTGGGCACAATCCTGCTGGTACGGCGCTGGTCGGGAGTTTCAATTGGGCGAGTTCAGGCTGTCGCAACAGGCGCCGATCTGGCCGCGCTTGACCCGGCAGAACGCGAGCGCCGCGAGCGCATCCGTCGCGAGACCGGAGTGGATGGAGGGGAGTTTAAGCAATGACCGAGAGCCAGGGGATAGTTGCGGGATTCATGCTGTTGATCGCACTGATGGTTTACACCTTCTGGCCTGAGAATGCCTTTGCCAGCCAGAAAGAAAAGACGCGACTCGATTTCCTTCTCGAAAGGAAAGAACAGCTCTATGAGAACCTGCGGGATTTGAACTTTGAGCACCGCGCCGGAAAGTATCCGGAAGAGGACTTCCAGGCGCAGCGCTTGCTGCTCGAAAACGAAACCGAACAACTGCTGGCAGAGATCGACAGGCTGCAACGAGCGTAAAGGCAGTGATCAGTTGTCAGTGGTCAGGAAAGACCGAACAGCGTCCAGTAAGGATAGAGAGAAGACGACACGAAATGAAATCGAACCGAATTCTTACAGCCATTTTTGCGTTCAGCTTTCTGGCGGTTGCGGCCGCATCACACGCCGCCCCGGTTTCAGGCACCGTTACCGACAAGACCACCGGCAAACCTGCCGCGGGCGATACGGTGGAGTTGCTCGACGTGCAGGCTTCAATGGGAGCCGTTGCCCACGCCACAACCAACGCGCAAGGCCATTACACTTTGAACACGCCGGGCGCCGGGCCCTATCTGATTCGAGTCACTCACCAGGGCGCGCCTTACTTTATCGCCGCGCCTCAGGGTCCTGGACCAGGCGATGTATCGGTCTTTGACGTTGCGCAAAAGGTGCAGGGCGTATTCATCGAAGCCGACATCATGGAGATGGAGACCGATCCCAGTGGCCAGCTCACTGTGAGTGAGCGCTGGCTGGTACATAACACCAGCGCGCCCCCTACTACCCAGTGGAGCAAGCGATCGTTTGAGATCGTGCTCCCCGATGACGCACAGGTACAGGACAAGCAGGCGCAACGACCCAACGGCCTGCCCACCTCGCTGACCCTCGATCCCGATGGTCCCAAAGGCCACTACTCGTTTAACTTCCCCATCCAACCTGACGATGGCGACAAGGATACGCAGTTCCAGGTCACTTACACGCTGCCTTATTCGAACGGCAAACTCGACTTCAAAACTCTAGTCACGCTGCCTGCAGATAATGTGGCGGTCATACTACCCAAGTCAATGAGCTTGAATGGTTCCGATTTCAGGCCGGTCAACAGCGACCCTGGCGTCCTTACATTCCTGGCAAAAAACGCCGCGCCGGAAAAAGTCCTGGCGTTCACGATTTCGGGTACCGGGTCGCTGCCCCGCGATCAGCAGGGCGGCCAGGCCGACACCGGACAACAGTCAGCCCCGAGCAATCAGCCGGGTGGCGGTATCGGCGCGCCTATCAACACCCCCAATCCGCTAAGCAAGTACACTTGGTGGATTCTGGGCGGTCTAGCGCTGATCCTTTTTGCCGCGGCGGCATTCCTGTTGCGCAAACCCGCGGGCGCAGTCGCATACGCACCGGTGCAGGGTGCAGTTCCAGGCCCGCAGCCCGCGACAGTTTACGCGCCAACGCCGGCGAACAAAAATGTTGCACTGCTCAGCGTTTTGAAAGATGAAATGTTCGAGATCGAGAGCGAGCACATTGCTGGATCCCTCTCCAGTTCCGAGTACGCCGAGCAGAAGGCGGCGCTCGAGATTGTTCTCAAACGTGCTCTGAAAAAGAAGTAGAGTATTGCGATTTGCTTTGGCCTGCGGCTGCAATCCGCAGTTGCAGGCCACCGGCAGGCTCGTTTGTCTCAGATCCCAGATCTCTGCTCTCTGATCCCTGATCCCTGTTGTATCCTTCCCCCATGAAGACCCTGCTTCGCACGTTGCTTTATCTCGCGCTGATTGTCTGGCTCGGCGCCGAGATCTTTTTCCCCGTCGTTGCAGCAATAGCCTTTACGACATTGCAGCCCGACACTCACGCTGCCGGCACAATCGTCGGCCACCTGCTTCGCATTCTGCACGGCACAGGATTAGTTTCAGGCGTTGTCCTGCTGGGCCTGCTGGCACTGGCTCCCGCGTGGAACATCTACAGGCCGCGTAACGTTGTGGCGCCGATGATTCTCGTGGTGCTGATGATTGCCTGCACGGCGCTTTCGCAATACGTCATCATTCCAGCGATGGAGCATGACCGCATCGCGGCCGGCGGCGCAATCGACACCGGCGATCAGTCAAACCAATACACCGCCGATTTCAACAGGCTCCACAACCGCAGCGAACATGTGGAGATGGTCATCCTGCTTTTGGGCTTGGGAACCGTGGTGACTTTAGCATGGGCTGAAACTGCGCGCCCGTAGGGCGCACGCTCGTGGAGGCGCACCTGATATGGGACGCGAAGCCAACTGCATCTGCGAAGTGAACGGCCAGTCAGCCCGGGTGAAGGCGCTCATCGAGTCTCCTGAGTTGATTCTGCGCGGCGAAATCCGTCAACGAATTCCGCTCGCAAAAATCACCGATCTCAAAACCGATGGCCCGTTTCTTCAATTCAAGTTCGGAGCTGAGAAATTCGCTCTGGCTCTCGGAGCAGAAACCGCATCCAAATGGGTCCAGACCTTGCGAAAGCCTGCGCCGACACTCGCCGCGAAACTCGGCATCACTTCAGACTCCACAATAATGACGATTGGCAAGGTTGACGACGAGGTCCTTCGCAGCGCCCTCTCTGAAGGACAAATTACGCCACACGGCAACGTCGATGTCATCGTCGCCTGCGTCAATACGCGCGCCGAACTCGAGTCCGCGTTTGAACGCTCGCTAAAGCTGGTCCTCGATGGCACGTCACTCTGGATCGTTTATCGAAAAGGCAAAGGGCACGCCATCAACGAGAGCGATGTGCGCGAAACCGGCCTTGCGGCGGGCATTGTGGATGTGAAGATCGCCGCTGTCTCCGGACTGCTGACTGGACTGAAATTTTTAAGGCGCAGGACAGCAGGTAAGAGTTAGCTCCACAATCGCCATCATAGGCCCGCGCTGTTCTTCTCAGTCTCTTAGTCCCTATTCCCTGTTCTTGTATCATCGAAGAGGTCCATACGCTCGCTTTTGGGCCGTGCGCGGCCTCGAACGGAATCATCTATGAAGACTGGCATTATCGGCCTGCCCCAGGTGGGCAAAACATCGTTGTTTAAGATTCTGACCAAGGCAAAGCTCGAGGAGCGCGGGTTTTCTCGCGAGGCGCACATTGGCGTCGCCCGGGTACCTGATGAACGGCTCGAGAAGCTTTCGGCACTCTACTCGCCGAAGAAGACCACATACGCGCAGGTGGAATACGTCGATGTGGCCGCAATCGGTCAGGAGGCGCTCAAAGAGACTTCATTTCTTACCAATCTGCGCAATGTTGACGCGCTGATTCACGTGCTTCGCGCCTTCGAGGACGATTCGATTCCCCATGTGGGGCCGATTGACCCCTTGCGCGACGTGAAGAACGTCGAGTTCGATCTGATGGTCAGCGATCTGACGCAGATCGAAAAGCGCATCGAGCGCGTGGAGAAAGACCTGAAGAAAGCGCGTACCGGCGACCTGGAGCGCGAACATGCGCTGCTGCTGCGCTCAAAAGGGGCACTCGAGAAAGAGCAACCGCTGCGCGAGTTGGAAATGACTTTGGAGGAGAAAAAGCTCATTCGGGGCTTCATGTTCCTTTCGCAGAAGCCCATCCTGTATGCGCTGAATATCGGCGAAAGCACGACACTGGGCCACGACCTGGAATCGGCCGTTGCGAAATTCAAACTTGAAGACGTAGCGAAGCGTGAGAACTCAGGCGCAACTGCAATCTGCGGAAAAGTCGAAGCCGAACTGGCGGAAATGGACGACGCCGAAGCCGGAGAATTTCTTTCGAGTTACGGTCTGCACGAGAGCGGCCTTGTAAGGCTGATCCGCAAGAGCTACGAGTTGCTGGGGCTGATCAGTTTTTTCACCGCCGGCGAGGACGAGTGCCGCGCGTGGACCGTGCCTTTTGGCTCCAGGGCGCCGCAGGCCGCCGGGGCCATCCACACCGACCTCGAGCACCACTTTATCCGCGCCGAAACCATTCGCTGGGACCAGTTACTTGAAGCAGGTTCAGAGGCTGCCGCTCGGGCCAAAGGCACTCTTCGACTGGAAGGCAAAGAATACTTGGTGCAGGACGGCGACGTGGTGCACATACGGCATAGCGGGTAAATGCAGCTTTCAGCCTTTAGCTATTAGCTTGTTCGTGGATCAACCGCTGATTGCGGGTGATTTGCCGCTTCGTTTCGCTTGAAACCTCAAACCATGCTAATGACGGCCCTCATCCTCGGAGCAATTGCCTCGCTGGCCGATGTAGCCGGAGGGCTGGTGCTGGTGCGCGCACGCGGCGTGGAGCGCTATCTCCGCTATTTTGTCGCGCTGGGCGCGGGTTTTCTGATGGCGACGGCGGTCATCGAGATGGCCCCGGAGAGCCTCAAGATCAGCCCGCATTGGGGTCCGGTGATGATCATGGCCGGCTATTGCGCCGTGCACCTTCTGGAACACACCATCAACGCACACTTTCATTTTGGCGAAGAGACACACGCCGATGAATTCGTCTCGCGGCGCACTGGCTATTCTGTGCTTGCGGGCCTCAGCGTTCATGCACTTTTCGACGGCGTCGCGATCGGGTCGGGATTCGTCATATCGAGCTGGCTCGGTTGGCTCATCTTTCTTGCCATTCTGCTGCACAAAGCTCCTGAAGGATTCACGATGGCCAGCGTCATGCTGGCCAGCGGACGCAGCCGCTCAACAGCGTTCTACTCGGCCGTAGCCCTGGCTTGCGCAACGATTCTAGGTGTGCTGGCAATCGAGCTGGTTCCCCGCTGGATTGCAGCGGGGCTGCCGGTCTCAGCCGGCGTGGCTATTTATGTAGCCGCAACCGACTTGCTGCCCGAAGTGAATCGCGAGCCGGGAATTCGCATGGCGCTGGTATTCTTTGCCGGCGTGGCGGGGTTCCTGTTGCTGCGGATGCTGTTGCCGGCTGTGTGAATCACTACTTGAGCAAGCTAACCGCAGGGGTCGATGATGCTGCCACAGTCTGATCTTGGGAGAAGCCCCCTCACCCCCTGGGTCCTCGGTAATGCCCTGAATTGAAAGTGTTTGCCGGTACGGATCTATCGTCAGTTTTCTCTTTTGAATCACGTAAATCTCAACATCCTGAAAAGAATGAGCTTGTGGCCGACCCTCACAGCCGTCTTTCTTGGGGCCAGGACGACTCTTGCGTCGAAAGGTTCTGCCATCGCCCCTGACCGCAACCCATCCTGAAATCACCGTAGCGCAAATGTGCGAAATTCCACGCAATGGAGTTGAGATGGGTTTGGATCGAAGCGCGATGACATCGGCGTTTTCGGGGAGTAATCCCAGCAATCGCACTCAACTGCCTGTCGATTCATGTTTTGACCGGAATTCGCCATCCGAGAGTCGGGCAATATCAAATGCAAGCGCTACCTTCCCTGCGGGGACCGGCAGAGTCGGCCACGGTTCATCTGAATCACCTCATCGCTTATGTTTATGAGTGCTTCAGTACGCACTTAAGCCTGTTAGAGGCGAAACGGGGGCGCCGATGATCGCCGCGGACGCCCGTCCCGCGCTCGCAAAAAGGAACGGAGCCAATGCGATCGGCACGGCTTCGAGCCCCAGCCAATTTGAGGCTATTCCGCGCGCCGTCGGAAGA